>NZ_JBWKCA010000034.1:0-66323 GCF_056436715.1 Streptomyces sp. NPDC043176 | reverse complement strand
TGACGGCCTGACGGCCTGACGGCCTGACGGCCTGACGGCCTGACGGCCTGACGGCCTGACGGCCTGACGGCCTGACGGCCTGACGGCCTGACGGCGACTGGGCTGGTGGCAACGGCGTCGACCGCGGTTGCGTACACACCTTGCCCGTTGAGGAAGCCGCGTCTCTGGCAAGTGCACCCTGTGCGGGCGCTGCACGCGCCTGAAGCCTCCCGTGGGGAGCCGGGAGGCGGGCGCGGCCCTGCCCTCGCGGGCGCGGGAGGGCGGAGCCGGCGGCATGCCCGCGTGGGGTGGGGGCGGGGGAGCCGCTTGTTGTTCACCCTGCCACCGGGCTGCTCGGCTTCGCCAGAGGCGTGCACAAACCAGTCCTGGCATATGCCGAGTTCGCGCCGGAAGGTGCTCTGTTCCTTCGTACGATGGGGTGATCATCCTCGCGTCGCCGTTACGGCAGCTCCCTCACCGGGTTGGTCAGACATGCGAATGAAGATCCTGAGTGTGCTGCTCCTGAGTGCGGCGGCCGCGGTGGTCACTCCGACCGGACTCGCGATGTCGGCGGCCGCGGACAAGCCCTGCCCGGCGTCCGAGCGTTGGACAGGGGATCGGCGGTGCTACACGGCCACCGCGCGGAACGTCGCTCTCGTGGACCTGCACATTCAGAAGAAGAAGGGTCGCGACCACGCGCGGGCGGCAGGCTGGGTCGAGGAGGGCGGCGCCGTATGGATGGAGGTCAAGAAGAACGGCGGCCCCGCTAAGCGGGTGTACCTCAAGCGGGTGGCGAAGGGCAGCACGGACAACCCGCACGCCGCCTCGCGCCAGAAGGCGACGGGCTGGCAGGACGACGGCCCGGGCCACCTCGTACGCGGCTGCGCGGCGAACGCCGGCGACCAGCTCAAGGCCTGCACCGGCTGGCACTGACCATGTGACGCAGCCCCAACGGCAACCAACTCCGTGACAGCTGAGCCGCCGTTGACCGGGTATGACTTCCCCTGCCTGCCTGCCTGCCTGCCTGCCTGCCTGCCTCCACTGCCGCCGAGCGGCAGCCCCTACCGAACACGGCCCCTTCACTCCGATCCCCTTGATCTCGTCGCCGAGCCGGAGGAGCACGAGCCATGGCCGGGGAAAGGCAGGCACTCGGGGAGGTGGTGTCCCTCGGCCGGCAGGCAGCGGAGTGGATCCCCGCCCTGCTCCTGTCACAAGGGCCTGGATCGGCGGCCTGCTCGCGGACGCCGTGGAAGAGGCCGCGAGCAGCCTTGATCCGGCGGACTGCGACCACACCACACGGTGGGCAAGGAGGAGGCGTGTCAGAGTCGGCCCGCGAGCGATTGGCCGGGCGCACCTACGAATCCGCCGACATGACTCCCAGCGCTGCGGTCCACCGCGTCGCGCTGGTCGCCGTCGTCCGCGTCGTCCACGGCATTCCAGGTCCCTCGCCCACGACCCACGACCAGTGCGCAGGCACGATCTCGCCATCCTGAGCTCGATCATCGACAGCGTCATCGGTACGGCACTCAGTGACTCACGCCGACTCCCCTGAGCGCAGGCCTCGGGAAGACGTGTGTGACCCTATCGAGTGCGGCGACCGGACACTCACCGCAGCGATTGATCCGATCATGAACGAGATCATCACCGTCATCCCTGCCACGCTTCTCGCCGCCGGACTCGCCCCCGCCGCGACCGCCGCCGTCTCGCCCGCCGAGGAGACGCACCTTCAGCTCACCGCCGCCCGCACCCAAGGCGAAGCCGAGGTGATCGGCCACGTCTGGCTCGACTGCCCCACCGGCGAGACGGGCTTCGTCGCCCGCGCCCCGTGCTGATGCCTCTCGGTCGCGGCGATCAGGTCGAGCACCGATGACACCTGCCCCGCCCCTGGGCTGACGCCGTCAACCCAGCTCAGTAACTCCTCGGTGAGCCCCGCTGTTGCTGTGGCTACGCCGGCAAGACCTCGTCCGGCGTCTGCCGGATGGAGGCTTCACCGCAGGCGAAGCCGGCTGCGGGGGCCCGGCATCGCCTCCTCCATGCGGCCATGGTCCTCTCCGATGGATCTACGGGGCTGCTCCTCTCCCTCCTGCTCACCGCTCAGGTCCCTGGTCTTGCAAGCAGCTGCGACGCGAACACGGCAGACGTCGTCCCGCCGCCCGGTGCCCAGCCCGCCTGCCTCCGCCTCCCAGAGTCGGCGCTGCGGTTGCCCGTGGCACGCCGCAGAGCACCGGCCACCGAGGCCGAGCAGGTCCGCGAAGTAACAGCGGAGGACGCGGCTACGGCGGTGCGCGTGCGACTCGAGCGCACGACCGGCTGGCTGCCTTCGCTGGAGGCCGTAGGGCTGCGTATCCGCCGCCTGGTCAGCTGCGGCCGCAATAGGTGTGCGGCCGCAGCAGCTGTCCGGCTGCCGCCAGCGGCACTGCATGCCGTGCGAGGCGCGGAGCGATTCCCGCTCGGTGGCACGGCGATGGGGCGAGCATCCTCAGCCGTTCTGTTCGGCGGCGATAGCGGTGTCCACCCGGCGCGGGGCGCCGGTTAGTGCGCGAGCTCGGGCTCTGGCTGGGTGCCATCGGCCATGAGCAACGACAGCACCCAAACCGCCGACGTCCGCCGGCCATGGATTCTGTGCCCCTGCGTGCTCCAGCACGTGGACCGATCCGAGACGGGCGGCGTCGGGCTCCGGTGGATGTGGATCACCCTGGCTCCTCAGCTTCCCGTGCTGGTCTCGTACGGCCGCTTGTCGCTCTCGTTCCGCCCGGCTCGGGACCCTGCGTACGCGGCGACGCGCAGCGCACGCAGGCGGTCGACAGGTCGGAAGGAGGGCAGGCAGTTCCGGTAGGGGTCGAATCCGTGATGAGCGGGCGCGGGCTCCGTACCCAGGAGGGTCAGCCGAGCCAGAAGCTGCCAGCCTGCAGGCGTCCCGACGCGCAGATCGAACACGACGGGCTGTGCGGCGGCCGCCGCCCCCACCGCTGCCGGGTCGGCGGCGATCCGAGGGGAGTCCGGTGCGGGAAACGCCGCCACGACGCCCTGCCCGGCGCCTACGACGTAGGCCAGGAGCGTGGTGTAGGGGCCAGCTGTGGCGGATGTGCGCGGGAGCGGCACGTGCCGGGTCAGGCGGCCACGGCCGCTGCTGGTGAGCAGTAGCTCTAAGGAGTTTCCTGTTCCGCCCGCGTCCTCCACTCGCAGCGCGAGACCCAGGCCGTCGGGAAGCGGGCGAGGCAAGCCGGCCGCCCTCGACCACCGTGCCGTCACCGGGTACGACGCGGGTCGGTCGAACCACGGCACACCCCAGCGGATCTCTTGATCAGGCACGTCGAGACGGCCCGTGAGCACCACACCGTGGGGGTGCAGGGCGGGCCGGGCGCCCCGGCGGCGAGCGACGGCCCGCGCCACGCGGAAGACGGTGCCTGCCATGCCGGGGCCGGTGCTTGCCATGCCGGGGTCGATGCCCGCCATGCCGGGGTCGGTGCCCGACCCGCCCGTGCCCCCGATGCCCGTACCACCTGTTCTCATGCCCGCCGACTACCCCGGTCGCTCCGGTCGACTCGTCCGGGGCGCGTCCGAGCTGCTACGACAGGCGCGCGGGGAGGACGAGGAACGGCGGGGTGGGTAACGCGCCTGTGAGGAGCCGGTGCGGCCGGCGGAGGGGGAGGCCGCCCACCGACTGTTCCTTCACGCTGGCGGACATGGACGCCTCCAAGCCCCGCTTCCTGCCCTTGCCGCTATCCCTCCACGACGCCGTCCTTGTCCAGGCCGCAGCCTGAGGGGAGCGCTACGCGAACCCGCCGCTGCGCCGCACCACCCCACGGGCCGCACCACCCCACGGGCCGCACCACCCCACGGGCCGCACCACCCCGCGGGCCGGCCCGCCCCTCGGGGCGGCCCGACCCGCGAGCCGGACCACCCCGAGGGTCGAGGCCGTCCGGGCCTCGGAGGCACAGCGCCCGCCCGTCCTCGTCGCTCGTCTGTGGACCACCTCGCATCGCACGGGACGGCCGAGAGCGGACCGGCCGGCCCCGGTCCGTCGGCGAACCGTCCTTCGACGGAGTTCAGAGGGCATACATCGGAGCCGTGCGCAGTGGACGATCACCACTCGGGATGGACGTCGTGGCTGTCGTAACGGGAACCGGTCTCGGTGATCCAGGGTCGGAAACGCCCGGGCCCGGAAGCCTGGTGCGCGTAGGTCACCGGCTCCTGCGTCTCGTCGGTCACGATGACGGCTCCCGCCTTCTGCGCACAGCGCAGGGCGTGCGTCCAGTGTCGGCCACGATGATCGGTGCGGTAGTCGGGGATCTTGCATTGGGTCATCGCTCTCACCGCCATGCCATGAGGTCAGCCGCCCACCCGCAAGGAACGGGCGAGCGTCCGGCTGGCGCCGAACATGCGGAAATACCCTATTTGTGTATTTTTTGAACATCCCGGCTCCCGGACTGGCTCGGCAGGCACCGGCTCCAGTCCGCCACCCCCGATCACCGCAGCATGGAGAAGCAATGGCGTCGAGCGTCTCGGTCCTCCTCTACAGCAGCCACGCCGACACCCGGGCGCAGGTCCGTCTGGCCGTCGGGCGCAGCCCGGCCTCCGATGTCCCGCCCGTCACGTTCGTCGAGTGCGCGACCTTTCCCGCGGTTCTGCGGACCCTGGACACGGTTCACATCGACGCCTGCGTGCTGGACGGCGAGGCAGCCCCCCTGGGGGGCATGGGCGTGTGCCGACAGATCAAGAACGAGGTCTTCCGGTGCCCGCCGGTCCTGCTCCTGATCGGAAGACCACAGGACGCCTGGCTGGCCACCTGGAGCCGCGCCGACGCCGTGACCACCCTGCCGGTGGAGCCGATGGAATTCACCGCGGCCCTCGCCGCACTGCTGCGCGCGCCGCGCTGACGAGCCCGCGCACGGTAAGCGGTGAGCGGTGAGATGTCGGGCCTTGGATGGTTGATCATGGTCGGGTGGTGGGGCCCGCGTCTCGTGCAGTGATCATCAGCAACCGCCGGATCACGGACCTGTCGGCCGATGTGATCACTGAACTCATCGCTGAGGCGGATCCGTTGTGGCGTGAGCGTCACCAGACCAGACCAGACCAGACCAGACCAGACCAGACCAGGCCAGGCCAGGCCAGGCCAGACCAGACCAGACTGGCCCCGCCGGACCGGGCCAGGGCCTGGATCGCCAAGGTGCCGACCCACGAGCAGGCCCTGCGCCCGATGCAAAAGCGCCCGCCCAGGGCCCTGAGTGAGTTCTTCCGCGACAGAGGCAGAACCAGCCCAGCCGGTCGTCTGTTGTTTCTTCTGACTCTTCACCCGTGACGGCGAGGGCTTCAGCCATGCTCGTGCGTGCGCCGGGGTGCCGGGCCGTCGGACGCCCACCAGCAGGACGAGGGTCCGGGGCGTGCGGGGCGGCCGGGCAGTGAGGATGGCGCGGGCGGACTCCTCGATCGCGAGGCCCCGTGCCAGTCCGTAGCGGCGATCCTTGTCCCCGAGGAGCTGCCTGCTCCTTCGCCTGGTTCGCCCGAGTGGGGGCGCGGTGAGCGGCATGGCCGCGTTTTGTGGTGTGCCATGGCTATGTGCAGAGGAAACGGGATCTGGGCCGGCTGAGGATCCTCGCCCGGCGCCGTCCGGCAGCCGGGCCGACGGACGCCGCTGCAGCCGGGCCGGAATCGGGCGCGGGATCAGGCAGCCGTACGGAACGGGGACCGGGACCGGAACAGGGCTCAGGGGCCGGCGGGAACCGGTACCAGGGCTGGGCCCTGGCTGCCTCCGCGTTGCCGGGCCTCGCCGCGCTCGCCGCCGTGTTGTTCACCTGGATGCAGGTCGGCCAGGCGAGCAAGGAACTACGCATTGCCGAGGCCGGACAGATCACCGACCGGTTCAACACCGCGGTCGACAATCTGGGGTCGGCGTCGCTGCACGTCAGGCTCGGAGGCATCTACGCCCTCGGGCGTATCGTGCAGGACTCCCCGCGCGACGACCCCGCCGTCACCTCCGTCCTCTCCGCCTACGTCCGCGACCGGGCGCCGCTTCCCGCGAAGAAGCCCGCGCCGACCGCCGGGACGCACACCCCGCCCGCCGACGTGGCCGCAGCACTGACCGTCCTGGCCAACCGGCAGGAGCCGGCCCGGCCCTTGACGATCGACCTCAAGCAGGTCGACCTCCGCGGACTGGAGGGCGACGCCGTACCGCTCTTCGATGATCCCCTGACCTCCAAGCGGAACTTCCAGTACGCGAATCTGGCGGGCGCCGATCTCGCTGACGCCAACATCTCCTGGTACGACTTCCGCAGATCGTTCTTCGAAGAAGCGAACCTGACCGACGCGCAGCTCACCGAGTCGGACCTACGCGAGACCACGTTCAACCTCGCGAACATGACGCGGGCGACTCTCGTCGGCGCCGACCTCACCCAAGCGCAGCTCACCGGTGCCGACCTGACGGAGGCGGTTCTCAGCCATGCCGACGAGAGCACCGGCAGCACGAAGGACGCCATCCTCGTCGAAGCGGATGTGTCGGACACGAAACTGGTCGGCGCCGATCTGAGAGGCGTGAAACTGGTCAGGTCCTTCCTGGCCGGGTCCGATCTGAGCCGCGCCGACTTCGGCGGCGCCGACCTGAGCGGTGCGACCCTCAGCAAGGTCGGTGCCTCTTTCATCAGCGCGGACGTGAAGCTGGTGGGGACTTCTTTCAGGTCCGCGGACCTCCGCGGCGCCGACCTGCGGGACGTCGACTTCACGGGCGCCGATCTGCGGGGCGCGGACCTGCGGGGTGCGCGGCTATCCGGGGCCCGCCTGGCGGGTGCGAAGGTCGACGCGAGGACAAAGGGGCTTCCCGACACACCGCGGTGAGGCTTTTACGGGATGTTCGCCGGAACCAGGTTCGTGGCGACGGAAAAGGGCGGGACCGGTCCCTGTGCTGCGCTGATTGCCGCGGCAGCGCTCATGAGACTGATGGCGTGTACGGGGTGCACACCATCGGTGCGTTCTGTCGATACATGCCCCTCCCGCGCTTCGACCGCCTTCCCGCGGAACGCCAGGAGTCGATCCTGAGCGTGGCACGCCGCCACTTCGCCGACCACGGCACGGAGACCGCCTCCTACAGCAAGATCATCGAGGCCGCAGGGTTCCCGAAGACTGCCGCCCACCACTACTTCGACGGTCGGGAGGACCTGCTCGCAGCCGTACTCGACGGCGTGCTGGGGCGGGCGGCTGCCCGGGGACCTGGGGCCGTGGCTCACAGCACGCGACGAGCCGGAGTTCGGGGACCGACTCGGCGCCGGAGCCGGCGCGCTCGCGGCCCACCTGCGGGACCACCCCGACGATCTGGCGCTCGCTGACCCGGCCATCGGACGGGTGCGTGAAGGGGACGGGCCGTGGCTGGAGTGGTCCGACGCGATGGTCTCGAACGGGCAGGCGCTGGGAATGATCCGAAGCCACGTGGACCACGGACTCCTGGTGACGGTGACGGTGACGGTGACGGTGACGGTGACCGTGGCGGTCGTCAGGGCCGCTGACGCCTGGGCTCTCGCCCGTATGCAGGCCTTGTCTGTGTCGGCGCGTGGACTCCGGAATTCATCGGTGTACGGCCCGACACTGCGGGCCGCGGCGCCGGACGGTACCTCCTGGACCACGTGCCGGCGGCCACTCCCGCCCAAACGGCCTTCTTCCTGGCAACGGCCGATCCCGTGAACGTACCTCCCTATCGCCGCTTCGGCTTCGCCGGCCTGCGGCGGACGCGCCGGGACCGCTCGACGTCGGAGCGATGGTGTAACCAGGTACAGGCTGGCCGGCACGAGCTCACGGAAGTCACCCCGGAGGAGGACGGCGATGAGCCGTACGGCAGTTCTCCCTCGTCCGTCGCGTGGGCGGGGTGGCTGTGACGGGTGGTTGCTTCCCGCTCGCGCGGGGATGCCTCCCAGGACCTGACCGCGGGGAGGACCGTGCTTTCGTCCCGGTCGGCGCGCGGCCGGGACCCGCGCGTCCGCGAGCCCCGGCCCGGACACCCCTCAGGCGAAGGTGAACCAGTTGACGTTGACGAAGTCGGCGGGCTGGCCGCTGTCGAAGGTCAGGTAGACGTCGTGGGTGCCGGTGGTGCGGCCGATGTCGGCGGGGACGGTGCGCCAGGCCTGCCAGCCGCCGGTGTTGGCGACGGCGAAGCTGCCGACCGGGGTTGCCGTGGGGCTGCCGAGGCGGACCTGGACCAGGCCGCTGACGCCGGCGGCGGCCCCGGACGCGACGCGGGCGCTGAAGCGGGTGGCGCCGGTGGTGCCGAAGGCGACGGACGAGAACCTGAGCCAGTCGCCGTTGGACAGGTGGCCGACGTCGGAGCCGCCGCCGCTGTCGGAGCACGCTTCGACCTGGGCTCCCGACTGGGCGTTGAACGCTTCGGCCTGGATCGTGGCGAAGGCGCTGACCCCGCCGCCGGTGGCGGTGGCGGTCGGCGTCGGGCTCGGCGTACCACCGCCGCCGGCCATTCCGCCGACGGTGATGGTCCAACGGCCGGGGCTGCCGGACTGCACCTTGCCCTCGAAGTCGACGCCGGCCGGGTGCACGTCGTCGTACGGGAAGGCGTACCCGAGGTGGTCGGGGGTGGTGTTGTGCAGGATGCGGGCGTAGTGGTTGGTGCGCGGCCGGGTGTAGAAGGCCGCCGGGTTCTCGGCGGTCGGCTGGTGGGGGTTGTCCAGCAGGGTGGTGCGGTTGAACGCGGCGGCGAGCCGTGCGCTGAGGTTGCCCATCAGGTCGTTGCCCGTGGTGAAGGGCGCGTCGCTGCAGGAGAAGATCGACAGGGTCGACGGCTTGGCGAAGCTGCCGGCCCCGGGGAACGTGAGGATGTCGCCGTTGACCCGCCCGGTGAGGGTTCCCCAGGTGAACTGGGTGTCGATGCGCAGGTCGGTGGAGCGGTACTTGTTCCACACCTCGTCGACGTAACTGTCGAAGTAGCCGCGGAACAGGGCGTTGTTGCCGCGGATCGCCAGGTTGGGGCTGAGTACGCGCAGGTCGCCCCCGCCCTTGGCGACGATGAGCCGGCTCCAGTCGCTGCCGTCGGCGGCGGACTGGGCGCGCAGGGCCGCGGCGACCCGGGACAGCCCGTCGGAAGGCAGCCCGCGCACCGTCTGGGTGCCCTGGCCGGTCTCCAGTTGGAAGGCGATCGGCAGCGAGACCATGTCGACGAACGTGATGTTCGCGTACAACTGGTCCGCGTTGAAGGTGAATTCGCAGAAGTCGTGGTGGACGTTCGCGTTGGGGTCGGTGGGGTTGCTCACCGACGGCAGGGCGAGCCCACCGCCGCGGTTCATCAGGAAGGTGAGCTTCGCGCCGACGGAGAAGTAGATGCGGCCGCTGTACAGCCGCGGGAGCGTCACCCGGCGGGCACCGGCGCCGGACGCGTTGAGCGCGATCGCGCAGTCGGCCCCGAGCGGGGTCTGGTCATTGGCCGGGGCCGGCGGGTGGTACAGGGTGGAGCCGTTGGCCTGGACGAAGGCCCAGTTGCCGCCGGCCGCCGGGTCGCGGCCGAGGACGTAGGCGTACACCGTGTTGTCGCCGGTGGTGTTGACCAGGTCGAGGGGGAGCGTGGGCGTGGTGGCCGCGTTGGCGCCGGCCTCGAGCCAGGTGGCCACGGCGGGGACCGCCACGGCCAGGCCGGCGGTCGCGGCGAGGAGCTTTCTGCGGGACATCGTTCGCTGGTGGCGTGCCGTCACGGTGGGGGTCCGTTCTTCGTGAGGTCGGGTGGGGAGCGATCGGATGCGGGTGTTCAGGAGGGGGGGAGAGGCGGGGAGGGGGAGAGGTTCGGAGGGGAGGGCTCGTGCGGTGGCGTGGGGCGGTCAGCCGACCGTCCACTTCTGGTTGGCGGCGCCGGTGCAGGTCCAGGTCTGGAGCCGGGTCCCGTCGGCCGAGGAGTTGCCCTTGGCGTCCAGGCACTTGTTCGCGCCGATGTTGGTGAAGTCGTGGGCAGCGGTGTACGTCCACTTCTGGGCGTTGGTGCCGTTGCAGGTGTAGAGCTGGACGACCGCGCCGTCCGCGGTGGAACCACCGGCCACGTCCAGGCACTTGCCGAGTGCGCGGACGGTGCCGTCGCCGCCGATGGTCCACTGCTGGGCCGCGCTGCCCGTGCAGTTGTGAAGCTGGATGGGGGTGCTGTCGGCACTGGAGGCGCCGGCGACGTCGACGCACATGCCGCCGATGCCGCGGATCGGGCGTGCGGCGGGGGCGCTGCCGGACGAGGAGGCACGGACGTAGTCGACGGTCATCGTCTGCGGGAAGGCCGTGGAGCCGTCCGGGCTGCCGGGCCAGTCGCCGCCGACCGCGAGGTTCAGGATGATGAAGAACGGGTGGTCGAAGACCCACTTGTTGCCGCCGGTGTCGGCCGGGGTGAGGGTCTTGTACGCGGTGCCGTCCACCGACCAGACGATGGAGTTCGGACTCCAGTCGACGGCGAACACGTGGAAGTCGTCCGCGAAGGCGCGCCCGCCGGGCAGGCTGTACGCGGAGCCGAGGCCGCCCGCTCCCGAGTAGCCGGGGCCGTGCACCGTGCCGTGCACGGTGTTGGGCTCGCGACCGATGTTCTCCATGATGTCGATCTCGCCGCTGTTGGGCCAGCCCACGGTGCCGAGGTCGTTGCCGAGCATCCAGAACGCCGGCCAGATGCCCTGCCCGCGCGGGATCTTGATACGGGCCTCGAAGCGGCCGTACGCCTGGGTGAAGGTCCGGGCGGTGTTCAGCCGGGCCGAGGTGTACTGACACTGCCCGTACCAGCAGCCGAGCCCGGCGTCGGTGTTCTTCCTCGCCGTGATGACCAGGTGGCCCTGACCGTCGAGCGCCGCGTTCGAGGTGCTGTTCGTGTAGTACTGCAGCTCGTGGTTGCCGAAGCCCGAACCACCGGTCTCCAGGGTCCACTTGGCGGCATCGGGGGCACGGCCCGCCGCGCCGTCGAACTCGTCGGACCAGGTCTGCGCGGTAACCGCGGCACCGGCCCGTGGGGCGACCGAGCCGCTGAAGGAGATGAGGACCGCCGCGACGAGAGCGGCGGTGATTACGAGCACCACGCCGCCGAAGGACCAGCGTCGTGCGCGATGAGCAGCAGCCATGAATGTGCTCCCTTGTCTGGGGGATGGGGAACGAGGGCGACAGGGCAGGTCGAACCGTGTGACTCTCACCTGAGAGCGCTCTCAGTCGTGACGTGAGGTCACCTGAGGGCAGTGAGTATTACGGAGGGGTAACTGTCATGGCAACGTCGGAGACCACTCCTTACGCGCCTTTGAACTGCGGTTTTCTCCGGTGGCCGGTGACTTAACGCTCCCTTAAGGCTGGCTTGAGGGAGCGCGGGAGACGGAAATGGGGCCTCTCGGGCGGTCGGGCGGTCGGTCCTACGGTCCCGGCCCGACATGGCCGACCCTCCTTCTGCCGGAGCGTCACCCCGGCATCGGCGGTGACCAATGACGCGGCCCGACTGGCTGTTCCCGAACGGATAGTGGGAGTTCCTCCCCACCCACCCGCCCGTCGACGGCGCCGACAACGTCGACCGCAACGGCACGCCCCCGCTCGGCCAGAGCCTGCCCGAGCGCATCCTCGTCCCGTACCCGGTGGAGTCAGCGCTGCCCGGGATCATGCGCTACGACAACCGAGAGCTGACGCTCTACCGCCGCACCTTCACCGTGGCGCAGAACTGATCCGGCCGCCGGGTCGAAGCTGCACTTCGGCGCCGTCGACCACGAATTCACCGTCTGGGCCAACGGCACCCGTGTCCCCGGCCACCGCGGTGGCTACGACCGCTTCGAGGTCGACATCACTCCGCAGCTGCGCGCCGAAGCCGACGAACTGGTCGTGCGCACAGCTGGTGACGGCGTCGACGGCGTCGACGACGGCGCCCGAGGCGTCGGGGAGCCGCACCGCGGGTCCTTCCGAGCGCTCGCGCCCGGAAGGCCCCGTTCGGTGTCGCGGGCTCAGGCGGTGTGCAGCCGCAGGCCGTACCGGCCGAGGATCTCGTTGATCGGCTGGAACCACGTCTCGCCGCCGGAGGAGCAGTTGCCCCAGCCGCCGGAGGTGACGCCCTGGGCCTGGTCACCGCTGAGGAACGAGCCGCCGGAGTCGCCGCCCTCGGCGCAGACGCTGGTCTTGGTCATCTGGTACACGGCGCCCTGGCTGTAGTTGACCGTCTCGTTCTTGGCCAGGACCGTGCCGCAGCGCCAGTGCGTGGTCGAGCCGGAGCGGCAGATCGAGGAGCCCACCGGCGCCTCGGCCGAGCCGCGGACGAGCTGGTCGGGGATGGTGCCCCAGCCGAGGACCACGGGCACGGTCCACCAGCCGCTGTGGATCGAGACGTACGCGTAGTCGTCGCCCGGGAACGACGAACCCTGGAAAGTGCCCATCGCGGAGCCGTCCCAGCCGCGCACCGCCGCGCCGGCCCGACCGCAGTGCCCGGCCGTCACGAAGCCCCCGTACACGGAGAAGCCGATCGAGCAGCGGACGTTGCCCGTGTAGTACGGGTCGCCGCCGACCGTGCCGGCCGCGTACGTACGGGGGGCCTGCGCCGTCTCGGCGACGGTGACGGGGCCGCCGGCCCGGGCCCGGTCCACGAAGGACCGCACGGCGGGGGTCTGCCGCTCGGAGCGCACGACGTCGACCACGACGCTGTTGGTCCTCGGGTCCACGTGCCAGCCGGTCACTCCGGCAGGTGCGCGCAGCGCGTCCAGGCGGGCCTTGGCGCGGTCCAGCGCGGCCGCGCTGTGCCGGACGAGCCGCGTGTCGGCGCCCAGCGCGCGGACCTCCGCCTCCTGGGCGCGGTCGGTCACGGCGACGACCAGCCGGCCGCTCGCCGGATCGAACCACGAACCGCCGTAAGCGGCGCCGGCGCTCCGACGGGCGGCCTTCTCCACCGCGACGGCGGCCTTCTCGGCGCTCAGCCGTTCCTCGGCCTCGGCGGCGGTGAGTCCGAGGTCCCGGCTCATGGCGTCGAGCAGCCCGGCCGAGGCGTACGGCGCAGCCGAGGGCTCCGGAAGCGGGGCCGCGCCCGCCGTGCCGGCCTGGGCGGCGCCCAGACCGACCGTCAGAAGCAGGGCGGCTATGGCGGCGCGCAGGGGGGTGGTGCGTTTCACGGTACCTCCTGATGGGTGGGGGGTTTTGAGAGCGCTCTCAGTGAGGCGTCGCCGTCACGCTAATCGATTGTGCTTGTCAGGTCCATACCAAGTTTCGGTCGTCGTGACGGCTGGCCCACCCCTACCGACGGGTGCCGGCGAAGTCCCGGACTGCGGTCCCGTGCCCGCGGTTCGGTGGTCTTGGGGCCGCGCGGTCATCCCGCGCGGCGCCGTGGACATCGCCCTACGGATTCTCGGCTGCGTGCGGCGCGGCCACCTCCTCGGCAAGAAGCGTCTCGTCGAAAGCGTGCGCCCCGTCTGCGGAGTCCTTCTGGAAGGACCTTTCCCGCCGCCCCACTTGGCGCGGCCGAAGGTGAACGGACCGGCGCTCACGCCACCCGGTCCCCGAACCGCCATGGCTCCAGGGCTTCTCCTCACGACATCCATCTCCGCGCAGTCGGGAACCACGGCGAGGGCGCACAAGTCTGGTACTGGCAGAGGGGGCAGACCGTACAACAGTGCGGTCGAGGACCCCCGAGGACGGCTGGGAGACCGCACCGAGAGCTGGGGGGCGACAGGTGGACTGGTGGCTGACCGACAGCGAAGGGATCGTGGCGCTCTGGCTGCTGATCTTCGCGGTGTGCAACGGACTGCGCGGTGCCTACTGCCGGCTCCGCGACAAGGGGGAGCGGCGGGTGGTGGAGAACCTGCTCGCCTCCCGACTCCATCCGGTAAGGGCTTCGTTCCACCTCGGGGGAATGGCCGAAGCAGCCGAGACCGCGGTCTGCATGCTCGTCGACGACGGCGTCGTGAAGGTGTCCTCCACCGGAGAGTTACGCCCCACCCACCGCGGGAGGAAACAAGCGGACCAAGCCCTGCGCGCCCTGGCGGAAGCGATCCGCGCCACGCCGAAGGGCACGACCACCAAACTGCACGAGATCCCGGCCGAGGCCCGCTTCACCTCCTTCCGAGAACGCGTCGAACGCGACGCGCCCGCAGTCCACCCGACCGTCTCGGGCAAGAGCCAGTCCCTCATGCTCGCGACCTCGATGCTGACCACGTTCGCCATGGGCATCCACGCCGGAGGGGCCATGGCGCCGACCCCGTTCGTCCCCGAAGCCCACCGCATGTCCTGGCTCTACGTCTGCATGGCCGCCTGGGTGGCGCAGTGGGCAGCGGCATGCCTGTGGCCGTCCGAAAAGCGCCGCCGCTGGAAGGCCCTCGACGCCTTCTGCAAGGACGTGACCGAGATCGCCCGCGCGGCCCTTCCCGACTCCACACGACAGGCGATCGCCCGCACCAAGGAACGCCCCAAACCGCCACCCCCACCTTCGCAACCCGCCCGCCACCACACACCCAGCGACAGCGGCACATCCTGCGGCGCCGGCATCGACACCGACTCCGGCAGCACCTGCGGCGGTTGTGGGGGCTGCGGAGGAGAGTGACTCGGCTGGGCTGGGAAACCCCGTACCGCGCGAAGCCCGTCTCACCACAGCGGCGCCGTCACCCCACATACGGACGGCCCGTTTCACCAGCCGTCTGGGGCCCTCCGACAGGCCAGAACACGCAGCGCCCGGGGCGTCCCGGAGCCCGGCTCGCCGGTGCAGACCTCCACCGCCCTCGGCGTCGCCGGGAACCTGGAGAAACTCCTGGGAAAAGTGCAGCCCGCCGACGACGGGACGGTAGCGCTTCGCCCCACAGGTGCGACGCAGGGCACGCCTGGCGGTTCACCATGGCGCATGGCGTCTGCTGTCGGATGCCGTACCCCGACCGTAGGGAGCGGTGGGGGAGAGGGCTTGCGGGGGAGCGGTGTACGGACCGTGCGGGTGACCGGACAAGTCCTAGCCGGTCGTGCCGTCGAGCATCTCGCGCAGGATGTCCAGGTGGCCGTTGTGGCGGGCCGTCTCCTCGGTGAGGTGGAGGAGGATCCAGCGCAGGTCGACGTGGAGACCGTTGCGGACGGGGCGCTTCGCCTGGCTGTCCAGGGCGTTGCCGGCGACCAGTTCGCGGTAGCGGGCGCTTTGTTCGGCGTACTCGTCGAGCAACTGCGTGAGCGGGAAGTCGACGGCGATCCGCATCTCGCGATCGGGGTCCTCCTCCGTCATGGGGGCCCGGTCTTCCTCGCCGAGGAAGACGACCTGGAACCAGTAGTACTCGACCCAGCGCAGGTGGTTGATCACTCCGCTCATGGTCATCAGCGGTGAGCCCGGCAGGAGCGCCCTGCGGGCGTTCTCCGCCGAGACGCCGGCGCACTTGGCGCGGGCGGTGTCACGTGCGTAGTCGAGGAAAGTGGTGAGCTGGGTGCGCTCGTCCCATGCGGGAGGCGTGTCATCGATGGTGGTCATCGCGCGAAGCGTCCCCGATCACCGCGCCCGCTGTCGAGGTGTTTATCGACGGACCCCACCTGCTCCACCCAGCGCCTTCTCCAGCGGCGCTACATCGATTCAGCGCCGACGGCCGCCCGGCATGATCCGCCGGACAGGCCTAGGCATGCCCTGTGGCGTGGAGGGAAGCGCGGTCGCCGTGGCGGCCTGCTCGACGGCGCCCAGTTGACGCTCGAGTCAGGCCCGGGCCATGCGCGCAGGCGATCTACCAAACGTGTGATCCGGACTCAAACAGGAGCTGGTCCCGCCAGGTTCGGCCGCACACACCAGTGGGCCGCGATCTCCCGTGACTGCTCCCGTCGCTGACACCATCCCCAGGCCAGGCCAGGCCAGGCCAGGCCAGGCCAGGCCAGGCCAGGCCAGGGAAGGGAAGGGAAGGGAAGGGAAGGGAAGGGAAGGCCAGGCCTGGGCCAGTCGCGGTCCGCACGGTCCGCCTGCTCGCGGAGCCCCAGGGCGTCAGTCAAAGCAGCCGGTTTTCGCCCCGTCCGTCTCGGAGCCGACCTCTATCTCGAATCCGGAGCCCGAATCGAACTCCGGCCCGGCGTCGTAGTCGTACTCAAACTTCAGGTCGCCGACCGTGATGAACTGCACGGTCAGCAGGAGGGCCTCTCCGTCCCCGCCTTTGGTGAAGCACAGTCCCGCCGTGGCTTCGGGGGCGTTCGGGTCCGAGGGGTTGTGCTGTAGGTGCCAGCCGTTCTCCTTGGCGGCGGTGCGGTAGAAGTCCACGACTTTCTGCCGGGAGCCGGGGAAGGCGTAGACGCGCGCGGCGTACAGCCAGGCGTCGCCGGTGTCGTCGATGCAGCGCGAGTCAACCGAGTCGAGCCCCTTCGGGGCGGTCGCCCCTTCGGGGGTGGAGCTCAGGATCGACTGAGAGCGCAGGCCCTTAAGCCGCGCTGCTGTGTCGTCACATGTGTTGAACGGGGACAACACGGAGCAGCCGGTCAGGCCGGCGGCCATCAGGGCGGCGGCCAGGAGCAGTGCGCCAGACACGGCGAGCGGCCGGACGGGGCACGTCGGCAGCGGCATGGGGTCTCCCGAAGTTTACGGAAAGGTCGGAGGCTAGGGGCGGAAGTGAACCAGAAGGAGCTCGGGGACCGGACGGCGAGAGGGCCCCAAGGAGAGAACCGGCCGATGGTCGCACGCGGGTGCCGGAGCACGCCCTCAGCAAGGCCTGCCCCGGCACCCGTCGGCCAGGTCAGCGAGTCAGTGGATGTAAGAGTTCCATGATCGCTGTGGGACCACTTCTAGGACGTGCGTCGGAAGCGGACCCTGCACATAGGGTGTCGGCATGTCGCTGAGCCACATAACTCTCTCTTCCGGTCGCTCGATCGAGCTCACCGAGCTGCGGTTGTCTACGACCTACGCAGGGATGCTGGAGGGCTATCCGGGCCAGCGCATCAACGACATGAAGGTCAGCGGCCTCCTCCGGCAGGCCGAGCATGCGTTCTCCTTCGCGCCGGTTCATCTCGTTCCGCCCTCCCGCGAGTACCCGGACCGGACCGCCGGCGCCTTCGGCCCCGTTGAGGTGCTGCCCTCCGTGGCTTGCATCGGTGTTTTCGGCTCCACGGCGGTCGATCCTGAACTCGACGCAGTGCTGCATCGCTCCGCACTCATCGTGGCCTGGTTCCAGGCCACCCCGGATGTCCCGTCGGACGAGAATGCCGATCTTGCTCTTCGCGGCATTCGCTGGGACGAGCTGGCCCAGGACCACGAGCTTTAGGGACACGTGCTGATCACAGCCACTCGTTAATGGCCGCGACGAGGACGGCCGCCTCGTGGCAGGCGGCGAGCTTTTCGTATCGCGCGGCGACGGCGCGGTGCCGTTTGAGGCGGTTGATCCCGCACTCGACCTCATGACGCTCGCGGTGGTCGACCGGGTCGAAGTGCGGCGGTCGGCCACCGTGGGAGCCGGGCTTCTAACGATTGCGAGCCTGATCGGCCTTGTCCGGGAGGATGCGGCGGATCTCCCGGCGGCCGGGGTTGCAACCGGTACCCAGGTACAGGTTTACCGTCGGAAGTGTCCTCACCACCGGGGACGTGACGACGGGAGTGAGCGCGATGAGTGATCTTGCGTGGGTGCCGCAGTCCTGCACCCTGCCCACCGAGGAGCGGCCCCTGCGGGTCGCCGAGTGGGATGCGCTGTTCGCCGGGCGGCTGTCCTCGCTGTCCCGGCCGCAGCCGCTCCATCTGCGCCTTGACCTGGTCGGCGGTGAGGGCGTGGAGGACCGGGTGCGTGACCTGGTGGAGCGCGAGAGCGGGTGCTGCTCGTTCTTCACCTTCACCACCACACCCGTCCAGGACCTGATCCGGCTGGAGATCTCGGTGGACCAGGCGCACGAGGCGGTACTGGGCGCCCTCGCCGCTCGGACCGCTGCCGCCGGGGAGCAGGGGTGAGCACGGGCCTGCGTAGCGGCCAGGTCGCCGAGGCGGCCGGGGTGAACATCCAGACCCTGCGCTACTACGAGCGGCGCGGCCTGCTGGCAGAGCCGGAGCGCAGCAATGGCGGCCACCGCCTGTACGGCGAGGACGCGGTGACCGCCCTGCGGGTGATCAAGGCGGCCCAGCGGCTCGGGTTCACGCTGGAGGAGGTCGCCGAACTGCTGGAGGCCGGCCGTCACCGCCACGGCCGCCCCGTCGCCGGGCTTCAGGAGCGGGCTGCGGCCAAGCTCGTCGAGGTCGACGCGAAGATCGCCGATCTCACCACCATCCGCACCGTCCTGGCCGCTGCCGTCGAGGCCGGCTGCGACGACCTGACCGCCTGCGCCTCCAGCTCGTGCTGCCCCATTCCCTTCACCGACCTCGCCGAGGAGAACCGCCATGCCGGGCCCTGCTGCTGATCCCCGCCCCCAGCTCGCCCCGAAGGCGCTCGGGGGCTTGGCTGCGCTGGCTTGCGTGGCGTGCTGCGCGCTGCCCGTCCTGATCACGGCGGGCGTCGTCGGCGCCGGCGCCGGGGCGGTGGTGGGCTGGCTGCCCGCCCTCGCCGTCCTCCTCGCCCTGCTCGCCGCCGGCACCTGGTGGCTCGGCCGGCGCCGCCGTTCCTGCTCCTGCGCGCCGAAGACCGCTGGTGAGGGCGGCTGCGGCTGCAAGACGTCCGCCGCCCCGCTGACCATCGACGGACCCAAGGTCCGGTAGAGCCGACGCAGCGAGCGCGGCGGCTCGTTCCCCTTCTCGGCCTGTCCGAGGACGGAGTGCCCTGGCGCTTCTGTCCGTCCTCGTCCCCTTCCGGATCGGAGCGATCCCGGTGCTTGTGGCCGCACATGTTCGGAGAAGATCCTTCCGCCCGGTCATGGCCCGGCGTCCGGCGGTGATCATCGCGGGAGCGGTTGCCGCCGCCCTGGGTGCCAACCTCGCCCTGTGGTTGATCGCTCTGGGCTTCGACGGGTCTTTCCGGTACGTCGAGGCGGAGAGGACGGCCTGACCGGACCTGCCCAGCCGGCCCGCTGAAGATCAGCGGCACGGGCCGCCGGTAGGGTCAGCCGGTATGACCGTCGCTCGTTCCGTGGCCCTGTTCGTCGTCGCCGCCCTCTTCGAGATCGGTGGCGCCTGGTTGGTGTGGCAGGGCATCCGCGAGCACAAGGGCTGGATCTGGATCGGCGCCGGCGTCATCGCCCTCGGCCTCTACGGCGTCGTGGCGACCTGGCAGCACGACGACAACTTCGGCCGCATCCTCGCCGCGTACGGCGGGATCTTCGTGGCCGGGTCGATCGCCTGGGGCATGGTCGCCGACGGCTACCGCCCCGACCGCTACGACGTCATCGGCGCCCTGGTCTGCCTCGCCGGGATGGCCGTGATCATGTACGCGCCCCGCAGCCACTGACCTACTCCTCGTCCACCGCGTCCGCGTGGCGCAGGGGCCGCAGGCCACCGGACAGGTCCGGGAGCGAGAAGGAGTAGCGGCCGAGCATGTTGATGTGGGGCCGTACGAACGACGGGATGCGGGCCATGTCCGCATCCCGTACGTCGAACCCGTCGGCGCGCAGCTGTGTGACGGCGGCGCCCATGGAGCGGGTGTCGAACAGCAGCAGGGCGTTGAGGACAAGGCCGGGGGCGCCGGTCTGGTCTTCCATGCCGTCCTGGTAGCGCTGCCCGGCCCGGCCGTGGAAGGTCTTCCGGGCGAGCGCGTGGCGGTCCTCCTGGAGGTTGGCCCGCACCTTGATCTGGCTACGGCAGCCGGGCTCTCCGGTCAGTTGGTGGCCGTCAGTGCCTCGCGTGCGGTGGTGAGGATCTCCTCGGAGAGCGGGGAGCCTTTGGTGGCCCGGGACAGGACGAGTGCGCCGAGCATGGTGCACAGCCGGGTGAGGCCGTCCTGGTCCTCGGTGGTGAGCCACTCGGCGAAGTCGCTCACTCCCTGGGTGTAGACGCGGCGGGCCTCGCTTTCTCCGCCGTCGCGGGCCATGTCGGTGGCGAGTGCGGCGACGGGGCACCCCTCTGCCGCGCCGTCACGGTGCTCGGCGGAGAGGTAGGTGTCGATCAGCGCCCGCTGGGCGGCGTCGCGCTGCCCGCCGTACTGATCGAGGCCGTCCTTGTGGTGCTGGGCGAGTTCGCCGAAGGCGCGGGCGGTGGCTTCGTCGATGAGTGCCTCCTTGGAGGCGAACTGCTTGTAGAAGCCGCCGTGGGTCATACCGGCCGCCTTCATGAGGTCGGCGACGCTGACGTGGGTCCCCTGTTCCCGGAACATGCGGGAGGCGGTTTCGACGACCCGCCTGCGGTTCTCCTCGGCCTGCGCCTGCGATACGCGGCCCATCGGCCACCTCCCGATTGGATGTCGACTGGCATCTATCTTAGACCAGTGCTTAGATTGTAGTCGTAATCTAATTGGTGCGGGTCGCTTGACGGTGGCCGTGGTGCTGGGAGTGGGCATGGAACTGAAGGACGCGGTAGCAGTGGTCACGGGCGCCAACCGGGGGCTCGGGCGGCACCTGGCCGCCCAGCTCGTGCAGCGCGGGGCCAAGGTGTACGCGGCGGCCCGTCGCCCCGAAGGGGTGGACCTTCCCGGTGTCATCCCGCTGCGGCTCGACGTGACGGACGCGGAGTCGATCCGGGCGGCGGCTCGCACCGCATCCGACGCGACGCTGCTGGTCAACAATGCGGGCATCTCCACCGGAACGCCCCTGATGGCGGGCAGCCCGGACGCGGTGCGCCTGGAGATGGAGGTGAACTTCTTCGGCCCGCTCGCCGTGACGCGGGCTTTCGCCCCGGTCATCGAGTCCAACGGCGGCGGCGCCGTGCTCAACGTGCTGTCGGTCCTGTCCTGGCTGCACCCGGCCGACCTCGGCGCCTACGCCGCGGCGAAGGCCGCGGCATGGGCGCTGACCGGCGCGACCCGGGAGGAACTGGCGCCCCGCGGCATCACCGTCACCGCGCTGCACGTCGGATACATGGACACCGACATGGCCGCCGGCGTTCCCGCCGGCCAGAAGGCCGACCCCGCCGAGGTCGCCGCCCAGGCCCTGTCCGGCATCGAGCGGGGACTGCCCGAGATCCTCGCCGACGAGACCACCCGGCACGTGAAGCGGAGCCTGGCCGCATCGCCGAACGCGGCGTGAGGCGCGCCCGCCGCATCGGTGGGGGACGTCATGAACCAGCAGTGAACACCGGAAAGTATCTCGTACCGGGGCAGCCCGAAGCGAGCAGAGATCCCGTCCCTGTGCGGACGAGACAGGAAGACGGCGATGAAGACCTACTTGATCGAGAAGTACGGCGACCAGTCCGCGGTGCGCGCCGCCGAGAGGCCCGATCCGGAGCCGGGCGCCGACGACGTGCTGGTCAAGATCCATGCGGCGAGCGTCAACCCGCTGGACTTCAAGATCCGTGACGGCGACTTCAGGATGATCCTCCCGTACCGCCTCCCCCTCGTGCTGGGCAACGACCTCGCCGGAGTGGTGGTCCAGGTCGGCTCGGCCGTCACCCGCTTCGCGGTGGGCGACGAGGTCTACGCCCGGCCCGACAAGGACCGTATCGGCACCTTCGCCGAACTCATTGCCGTCCACCAGAACGACCTGGCCCACAAGCCGGCCACCCTCACCATGGCGGAGGCCGCCTCCCTTCCCCTGGTAGCCCTCACCTCATGGCAGGCGCTGGTCGAGAGGGCACAGGTCCAGCCGGGCCAGAAAGTCCTGATCCACGCGGGCTCCGGCGGAGTGGGCACCATCGCCCTCCAACTGGCCGGGCACTTGGGCGCCCACGTGGCCACCACCGCGAGCGCGGCCAACGCCGCCCTGGTCAAGGAACTCGGCGCAGACGTCGTCATCGACTACCGCACCCAGGACTTCGAGGAGCTCCTGGACGGCTACGACGTCGTCCTGGACACCCTCGGCGGCAAGACCCTGGAGAAGTCGCTGCGGGTCCTCAAGCCAGGCGGGAAGGTCATCAGCATCGCCGGGCCGCCCGACGCGGACTTTGCCCGAGAGCTCGGCGCGAACCCGGTCCTGCGGCAGGCGATGAACGCGCTGAGCTTCAAGACCCGACGCCACGCCAAGCGTCAGGGTGTCACCTACTCCTTCCTGTTCATGAAGGCCGACGGCGACCGGCTGCGCGAACTCACCCGGCTCATCGACGCCGGAGCGATCCGCCCCGTCGTCGACCGCGTCTTCCCCTTCGAACAGACCCGCGAAGCCATGGAGTACGCCGAGAAGGGCCGCGCCAAGGCCGGCAAGGTCGTCATCGCGATGGCGTGAGGGCCGGCACTCGCCACATCACCGACAGGCCCCGGGCAGCGAGAGGATCCCGCCTCCCACCACCCACGCCTTCCACACCCCCAGGAACCGATCATGAACGCACCGAACAGTCCCACCACGCCCGCCCCGTCGTCGTACAAGGACGTACCGACCCGTTCGGTGTCCGTGCGCGGCGTCGACTTCGCCTACCGGCAACTCGGCCCGGAAGGAGGTGGCGTACCGCTGATCCTCCTCCACCACCTGACCGCGGTCCTGGACAACTGGGACCCCCGCGTCATCGACGGACTCGCCACCCGGCGCCGGGTGATCGCCTTCGACAACCGCGGAGTCGGCGCGTCGGGCGGCTCCACCCCCGACACCATCGAAGCGATGGCCGGCGACGCGGTGCTGTTCATCCGGGCCCTGGGCTTCGAACACGTCGACCTGCTCGGCCTGTCGATGGGCGGCTTCATCGCCCAGGTCATCGCGGCCGAGGAACCGCAGCTGGTACGCAGAGTCATCCTCGCGGGCACCGGCCCCGCCGGAGGCCCCGGCATCGACAAGGTCACCACCCTCACCCTCCAGGACATCCTGAAGGGCTTCCTGACCCGCAGGGACCCCAAGCAGTTCCTCTTCTTCACCGACACCGAACACGGCCGACGCGAAGCACGCGCCTTCCTGGAAAGGCTGAAAGAGCGCACGCACCACCGCGACAAAGCCATCTCGCTGAGGTCTTTCCGCGCCCAGCTCAAGGCCATCCACCGATGGGGCCTGCAGACACCCGCCGACCTGACCCGCATCCACCAGCCGGTCCTGGTGGCCAACGGCGAGAGCGACCGGATGGTGCCGAGCGAGAACACCCTCGACCTCGCCGCACGGCTGCCCCGAAGCGAACTCGTCCCCCTCTACCCGGACGCCGGCCACGGAGGCATCTTCCAGTTCCACGAAGCGTTCGTGTCCAGGGCCCTCGCATTCCTCGAAGCACGGCCCGACGCCTGACCGCTGATGCCACATCCCCCGCCGTCCCGTCCCGGGCGCGGCCGGGACGAGGAAGGATCGGGCGAGCCCGCCCTCGATCAGACGCCTCCCTGCCCGCCGGCAGTCCGCTGCCAACGGAGGAAGCGCCGTATTCGGGTGGTACGCCACGCCACGGAACCCCGTCCGGCGGCGCTGGTCCGACTTCGATGACAAGCCGGTCCATCTCCGTTGTCACAGGACAGTCGTCGGCCTTCGCGTCAGACGGCGAGCCTGCGAGCTCTGTGAGCCTCACACCCTGTTTTCCCAGGTAGACGGAGGTGGGTTGTGGGGGCATGAGGCGAGGTTTCACACCGCGCTGTCCACGGCAGCGTGCACCGCGGCTGATCGGCCGAACTGCACGTTGCTGCGGCCGAGCCGCCACCGGCCGGGCTCGACCCGGTGGAACGCGGGGAAACGGCGCAGGAGCCGGCCGAGCCCGTCCCTCCGCCGCCACCACAGCTCCTCGGCGGCACGGAAGTCGAACGCCCCGCCTTCCCTCTTGCGGTCGGCCTTGCGGTCGGCCGGCACGCTAGGACCAGGGCGTCGTTGCCGAACCGGCGCGGCCGCCGCTCACGATGCCGCAGGCCCGGGAGGTGACGGCCGGGCTGCGTGAGGCGATGGAGGATATCCGGCGCTCCGTGGCGGTGCTGGCCGCACGGGTCCATGAGGCGCACGCTGCCCGCCTCTGGCTCCCTCCCGGGCACACCAGCTGGGAGCTTACGGCGACGCGGAGTTCGGCATCAGCCGCGCCCAGGCGTACCGGCTCCTGGACGTCGCCCGCTCCCTCACCGCGATACACGGCGCCGTCGCCGCCAGCACCGAGACGTCCCGCACGCGAGACACCGGCCCGGCCCTCGCGGCCGCGCTCGACTACGGCTTGTCCCAGCGCGCCCCACGCCGGCCTTGAACGTTGGATGACCAGCGACGACGGCCGCCACTGCCGGGAGACAGGACACTTCGTGCGCTGGGCCCTTTCCAGAAGATCGCCCGCGAATTTCAACTTCCCGGCCGTCAGACGGACGGGCTTCTCGCGGTCGATGGACGACGAAAGCCCCCTGGGACACCGCCCGCCGCCTGCCGCACGACGACACTCTTCGAGCCTGAAGACCGCTGTGCAGGGATGCTGCTACGTGATGTCGAGTACGGCGACGTCGATGCCTACGTCCGGATGCGGTGCGACCCGGTCATGATGGCCGAGCTGGGCGGACCGGTGCCTCGCGAGGGGATGGAGGCGAAGGTCCGGCGTGATGTGCAACGGGTGGCAGCGGACACCGACTGGACAAAGATGATCGTGCCCGAGGGGGCAGGGCTGGGCGTGGTCGCGGGAACCGTGGCCTTGTGGTCCCACGACGCAGACGGCGGGCGTATCTGCGAGATCGGCTGGATGGTCTTGCCGGAGTACCAGGGACGGGGGCTCGGCAAGCAGGGCGTCCGCATGCTGCTTGAGCTGGCCCGCGAGGACGGCCGGTGGGGGCTGATACACGCATTCCCCGCAGCGGCCAACGCCCCGTCCAACGGTATCTGTCGCGCTCTCGGCTTCCGGTTTTTGGGCAGCCAAGACGTGCCCTTCGCCGGTCGAGTCCTGCAAACCCACCACTGGGCCATCGACCCTCGCACCGACCTGACCTGAAACAGGTCCGCAGCACCCGGGGGACCCACGAGGAGCCCCGAGGACGGAAGGCATTCAGAGAGCTTCCATACCCGATTCCACCATCAGCCATCACCCCGCCGAGGCGATCGAGGCGCATTGCCCTTTCGTCGCCCCTCGCAGGGCCACCCGCCCCAGCGATGCACGGCGGGGCCCTCCGGCTCCGGGTCCGGCGTCGGCTCTCAGGCGAGGGGGACGCTGCCCGTGATCGCGCATGCCCGGGGGCGAACGCGCGCTGCTGCCCGGGGCGGTTTCACTGGGGCGCCATGGGGTGGCGGTCGTCCTTGGCCGAGTATCAGCATCAGTGCAGCGTGACGTCTTCGCCGATGGACTGTTCGCGGGCGGCGGTGACGGCCAGGGCTGCGGCGACGGCGTCTTGTACTGCCACGCCAACCGACTTGTAGAGGGTGATCTGGTCGGGCGAAGTGCGTCCAGGTCGCCTGCCTGCGACGATTTCACCCAGCTCGGCGTGCACGTGTTCGGCCGTGATGACGCCGTTGCGGATGGGGATCAGCAGATCGTTGGCGCCCGCGGGGAAGGCCGCCAGCGCTGCCTGCCGTGATTCGACGCACACCAGCGCCTCGGCAACCGTGGCGTCGTCGATCTCGCGGCCGGCGGGATTGAAACCCACCGAGGTGACGTGCACGCCGGGCGTCAGCCAGGCGCGGCGGACGACGGGTTCCAGCGCGTGGGTGGCCGCCGAGGCGAGGTCCGCGCCGTCCAGCGCCTCGGCATAGGTGGACGCCGCTCGGACGTCGGTCTTCAGCTCGGACGACAGCTCGTCGGCCAGTGCCACCGCCTTCGCCGGATCCCGGCCCGCCACCCGAATATGACGGATCGGGCGGACCCTGCACATCGCAAGGGCGTGAGAGCGGGCCTGCACGCCCGTGCCCAGGATCGCCAGTACCGCCGCGTCCTCACGGGCCAGCAGCCGCGCGGACAGCGCCGAACAAGCCGCGGTCCGCATCGCCGTGATGGCCGTACCGTCCAGCAACGCCGTCGGCTCGCCGCTGTCCGGATCGAACATGACGATCAGCGCCTGGTGGGTCGGCAGCAGTGTCCCGGCGTTGCGCGGAAAGAGCGAGACCAACTTGGTGACCAGCGCCCCGGCCGACGGCGCATAGCCCGGCATGGCCGCGAGGAAACCCTCCCGATCGGGCACCAACGCGGCGACGCGGTTGGGCACAGAGGCCCGGCCCGCGCTGAGGTCCGCCATCGCCGGGCCCAACTCGTCGATCAGTCGGCCCACGTCAAGCAGGGCTTCGATCTGTGAGCGCCCAAGAACAAGCATCCGCCTCAGTTTCCCGCCGTCTCGTGAAAACCCGCCAAGGCGAGAGTGTCGCTGCGCCCCCCTGGCTCCGGCCACGACGCGCCGCTCTCCCGAGCACGTTCCCCCGTACACACCTGAGCACATTCATCCACCTGTACGTCCCTCCAGGCCTCCCCGTCCCTCCACCCGCAAGGGGGAGGAGGAGGGACGGGGCGCGCAGTATTGCGTCTCAGGGGTGGGTGGTACAGGTAGCGGGTGTCGGTCTGGTGGTCCCACTTCCAGTCCCGGCGGATGCCGTCGTACACGAACGGCGCGGCGGCCCCCGGGTCGCGCCGTGCGCGCTCCGCGCCCAGCCCCCGACCGCGCTGCAGCAGCCCTTCCAGCGTGTCGTGGCGGGCGCAGGACAGGGCGCGGGACGTCTCGTCGTGACAGCTCATCACGCCACACCCTGCCGATCTGGGGGCGCGGTCGCCACGCGTTGTCCGCCCGAGCCGCACGACGCGGTCATCTCAGCGGTTCGGCCGCGACAAGTGGTGCAAGTGGTCATCGACAAGAGTCGCCCGGCGCAGCGACCCGAACAAGGGACGGCAGGGCGGGATCCTGTCGGCGTGGCAGCCTCGTGCTGTCGAAACCCGGGTTCTGGCACGACTTCCGTGAAGTCGAGCAGATCCCCGGGGTTCAAGGTCGGCGAGTCCGCAGAACTGGCCGGCAGGTCGACGGCTTGCTCCGACGCGAGGGACGGGCCGGCCGACGCGGCGCTCGACCAGCAGACGGCGGAATTGTGCCCTGGCGTCCGCTGGTACGAGCCGGGCAACCAGGCCCCGCACGTACTGCCGCAGTGTCAGCTCCCGGGATCGGGAGGCCGTCAGGCCGCGACGAGTTCGTCCGCGAGGAACTCCTCCACGAACTTCCCGGCGCGACGGTCGAAATCGGTGTACTGCGCCTCCCGCTCGGCGCCGGCGGCGGCTTCGCCGATCAGCAGATTGCCCGTGGTGTCGATGCGCTGCGGTCGCTCCTCCGCGTCCAGGAGGAGGCCTACGGTGGAGTGCGAGAAGCCGCAGTAGTAGGCGATGCCGTCGCTCAGGTTGGCCTCGAGGACGGACTGCATCGACTGTGCGATGGGGTCGTCGGCGGTGGCGCCGGCCAGGGCCAGCCACAGCATGCGCTTGCCCGCCAGACGGGGCTTGCTGCGGCCGTAGGCGAACCCGTAGTTCCATACGCGGTCGATCCATCCCTTGAGGACGGCGGGCACGCTCTGCCAGTACACCGGGAAGACGGCGACGACGACATCGGCGTCGAGGATCCGTCGCATGTGGGCGTGCGTCTCTTCCGAGTACGGCTTCTCCCGGTTGCCCCAGTCCGGCTGGTCCTCCACGTTCATCCGCGGGTCGAACCCCTCGGCGTGCAGGTCGAGCAGATCGATGCGGTATCCGGCGGCCTCGAGCCGGGCAGCCGCTCGGCGGGCGGTGTGGGCGGTGAGGGAATCGCTGCGGTGGTGCGCGACGACCACGAGGGCTGTCCTGGTGTCACTGGGGTGCTGCGGCACGGTGTCTCCCGAGGGCTCGATCTGTGCGGTGAGTCCAGTACAACCGCAGCGCCGTAGATGATCCATGGGAGAAACTCTCCAGGACATAGGAGATCGTCTACGATTACGCTGTGGATCCTCTGAGTTCACTGCTGAGCGGCATCCGGGCCGAGGGCTCGGTCGTCAGCCATGCCGTCCTGACGGCGCCCTGGAGCATCACCTTCGCCGATGCCGCTCCGCTCACCATGGTCAGCGTGCTGCGCGGGGGTGGCACGCTGTTGCTGTCCGACGGCACCGAGCGCGCGATCGGTGCGGGCGACACGGCCATCGTCCGGGGCCCCGCACGGTTCCGCCTCGCGGACGAGCCGGCCACCGTCCACCGCCCCCACATCGCGTACGAGATCAACTGCTTCACCGCGGACGCCGCGTGCACCGGCCAGGAGCTCGACGGCATCCACTGGGGCACCGGCCCGGAGGGAGCGACCGCGCTGATCGTGGGCGCCTACCGCGCCTCGGGGCACCGCCACGAACGGCTCCTGCGCGCCCTGCCGCCCGTCCTGGTCGTCACCGAGGACGCCGAGGTCTGCGCCTGGCTGGAGAACTCTGCCGCCGACGCCGCCCGGCTCTCCGCCGGTTCGCAGGCGCTGATGGACCGGCTCCTCGACTGGGCCCTGGTCTGCACGCTGCGCACCTGGTTCGACCGGGCGGGCGCCGACGCCCCCGGCTGGTACCGCGGCCTCGCCGACCCGGTCCTCGCCCCCGCCCTGCACGCCTTCCACGGACAGCCCGCCCGGAGCTGGACGGTCGCGTCACTGGCCGCTCAAGCCGGCGTCTCCCGGGCCCTGTTCGCCCGGCGCTTCACCGAGCTGATGGGCCGTCCGCCCCTCACCTACCTCACCGAGTGCCGCATGGACGACGCCGAGGCACTCCTGGCCGACACCGACTTCAGCATCGCCCAGATCGCCAAGACCGTCGGCTACGCCGACGCCTTCGGCTTCAGCACCGCCTTCAAACGCCACAAGGGCCTCAGCCCCAGCGCCTTCCGCACCACGGCAGCGTGAGCCACGGCCCGCGGCCGCAAAGACACGCGCCCCACGCTCCGGACCGCAGCACGACACCAAGACGCCGTGACGGATCTCGGGCGCCGACGAGTCGGTGCCTCCGCCCGGACGCCTGTCCGGACACCGGCCTGGCCCGCCTGTCCTACGGTCAGGCCCGCCCGCTGCTGGCGCTCGAGCCGGCTCCGCGGCTGCTGGCGGACACCGAACGGTTGTGGATCGTGGACGGCACCCTGATCCCGGTCCGCGACCGGAAGACCGGTGCCTCGTCCCGCAACTACCGGTTCTCGGTAAACGTGCAGGTCACCATCGGCGCAGACACCCGCCCCGCCTGGTCATCGCGGCGGCCCGGCCGGCCCCTGGCCACAAGGCCGACGCGCACGTCTGGCGCGACTCGTCCCTGCCCGCCCTGGCGGCGGGCACGACGGTCATCGCGGACGGCGCCCACCTCGGCACCGGCCTGATCGTCCCGCAGCAGGAAGAAAGCGACCCCCTCCTGCGCGGGCAGGAGGAGGACAACGCCGAGCACCGGCGCGCCCGTGTCGAGCACACCTTCGCCCGGATGAAGAACTGGAAGATCCTGCGCGACTGCCGGCAGCGAGGCGACGGACTTCACCATGCCGTCCAGGCCGTCGCCACCCTGCACGACCTCGCTATTGATCAGAAACTCATTGAGTTCACTCGTCGAGGACGTAACGGACATGTCGACCGTCGGAGTATCTGCTCTCCGGCGCCTCCCGCCTCTCCGTCGCCTCCCGCCTCAGCGGCGAGGAACTCCCCGAGGTCGCCGGCTGGACGTTCTTCGCCCTGGGCCTTGGAGACCGTCGTCGTCCACGAGTGAGGCGGCCCCCTCCCCGGGTCTGGGCGAGAGGCTCGCTCAGCGCGTGAGTGCGCCCCACGTCTGAGGGCCGACGATGCCGTCGACGCTGATGGCGAGGCGGGTTTGGAAATTGCGGACGTGCTGCTCCGTGACAGGGCCGAGCCTCCCGTCGACCGCGAGGGCCTGGAGGTCCGGCACGTGGGCGTTCAGGAGGCGTTGGAGCTTGCGGACCGCAGGGCCACGCGAGCCGTTGCTCAGGGTCGGCGTCCCGGACGCGTCCTCCTCCGCTCGCTCACCGCCCGTCAGCATGCCCCAGGTCTCAGGACCCACGACACCGTCGATCTCGATGTCGACACGACGCTGGTACTCGCGGACGCGTTCGTCCGTGACGGGGCCGAAGTCGCCGTCGACGTCCAGAGGTCCGAGGTCCGGCACGTGGGCGTTCAGGAGGCGCTGGAGCTTCTCCACCGCCGCTCCCTGCGAGCCCGTGCTCAGTGCGGGCGTGCCGATGCCGTCGCCCGCGGGCGTGACGCCGCCTCCGCCCGGGGCACCCGACGGCTGTACGTCCAGGTACAGCGCGTACACCCCCAGGTCCCCGTCACCGTCCGTACCGCTGCAGATGACCATGTCCGTGAACTGCAGTGTGCGCGGATCGTCGGGGCGCTGCCGTATCTGGCGCCGGCTGTTCGCATCCAGCAGCTTGTCCTTCGGGATGAAGACGGCCGCCGGGTTGAACGGGTCGTCGGCGAGGCCGAGGAGGTCGCTCGCGATGTCGACGAGGGCTACGGCCAGGAAGTCGATGAAGGGTTTGGCCAGGGCCGCGCCCGCCGGACTCGTGGCGGCGGCGACGGCCGCCGTCGCCGCGGTGGAGATGGCCTGGGCGACGGCCTGCTTCTCCTGCTCGATGTCACCGGAGTCGTGCTGCACGAGCGCGAGGGACACGCTGAGGTCCTGTGCCGGTCCGGAGTACAGCAGGCGCTGGGCGCTGAAGATCCTCAGTCCTGGAGGCCCGAACGTCAGCGTGCCGGCGTCGGGGAACTTCACCGCCGGCTGTGGCGTCATTCCGGTGATCAGTTGAACGCTGCCGAAGATGTCGTCTTCCATCTCTTGCCTGACACGGCATTCAAGCCCTGTCCACACGACCTTCACGTCAGGCATGGCTCATCGGATCCCTGAACTCGGGGCCGGACGGCGAGGCTGTCCCCCGTGGGCCGCGGCCGGCCGGCCGGGCGAAGTCCCGCACCCCGCGCCCTGCCCCGGGTCCGATGACGGAGTGGGGTGGAACGCCTCTTACTCACGACTGTAAGCCTGCGCACGCGAGGTGTCCTGCGTTGGCGGAGCTGTCCGGACGTTGGGCCGTGTCTTTCGGATCAGCCCGGGGCCGCGGGGTGTGGCACGAAGCCTCGTTGACCAAGGTCTCGAAGTCCGAGTGGCCGCAGTAGGTGGCTGCCCGGTGATCCGCGTGGACGTCGCCGCCGACCGCCGTCACAGTGTCGTCGCCTATTGATCCAAAACGCTTTGGGTTCGTGCGCGTTGACGGTGTGTGAGTGATCTGGTGGGGGATGCGAGGACCTGGTCGCCGGACGTGCAGGAGGCTGTGCGGCTACGGGTGGTGTCCGCGTTGGTGGAGGGACGGGGCAGGACTGAGGTCGCGGCTCTGTTCAAAGTGCCGGTCAGAGCCGCGGACAACTGGTGGACGAGGTGGCAGACCGGTGGCCGGGACACGCTGCTGTCGCGTGCGCGGGACCGCCGGGTGGGCGAACATCAGGTTCTGTCCGAGGTCGAGCAGGCCGCCATCCGGCAGGCCGTCCTGGATCACACCCCCCGTCTTGGCGCTTTCCGGCCAACGGTGGACACGGGCCCTACAGGCGAGCTGATCTTCAAGCTCTACCGGGTCCGCTTCACCGGGCCCGGTGTGGGCAAGTGCCTCAAACGCCGGGAACTGACGTTCCAGCGTCCGGACAAGCGGGCCGGTAGCGCGTCGGCGCTTGCCTCTGGCTGTGTCGTGTGCTCATTGGCTCGGGGCAGGCGGTCACGGTGTGGGCCAGGTGCCGAGTGCTCGGGCCAATCGGTCGCTGTGTTCGCGGGTGATGCCTTGGGCCAGGCGGATTCCGCACCGCGGGCTATGGGGCTCGTCGCAGTGCAGGATGCCGGGAAAGTGCTGCGTCGTACCGGAGAGCGGGGACGGTGAGGTCAGGACCCATTCCGCCGGTTCCCACAAGGGGTGGTCGTGGAGGAGGGCATCTGCCACCTCAGGCGCTCGGTCCTTGGCGACGCCCACCTGGATGAGCGCGTCGCCGATCAGAGTGGCCGCAGTAGTGGGCAGGTTGCGGTCTCCGAGGGCCGGAAGCAGAAGCAGAAGGCGGACGTGCGGTGCGTGGACGCCAGGAGCTTTAGGGTCGGGAGTGTCGGCGATGTGCGTGAGCTCGCGCCAGGACAGTCCAGGGCCGGCTTGGTGCCCGTCGATGGTGGCCAGGTGCCCGTGCCGGTCCCACTCGGAGTGCGAGATGAAGTACTCCGTGCCCAGGTCGTCGGCGAAGTTACGGCCCACGATGAGCGCGCTGTGACGGTCGGCGAACGGGATGCGGAAGACCGGCCAGCGCTCCTCATCGGCCAGGGCCTCGTACGCCGCGTCCGCGTCGGCCTCGTCAGCGCCGAACCACAGCGGATCGGGGTCGTTGTCCTCGGTCTGGCACATCCACAGCAGGTAGGCAGCCCAGAACCCCGGCAGGGCCAGCAGGTCCTCCGCCGCAACGAGAGGGTCGTCCTCATATCCATTGATCAGCACGCGCTCAGGGTGCCACCCGGCTCTGACAGGCTCTGCATCGACCTTCCCGGTGCGCAGTCGCAGGTCCTCTCATTTCTCGCCGACCTCCCGGACGACGAGGATCGCGAAGTTTCCCTGGATGTCGTGAACAACCGCTCTCAGTCATGGCCTGTGTAGCCATCACGGAAAGTTGTGCCGGGACCGAGAACGGTTCTGGCACAACTTCCGTGAAGTCGAGTAGATCCTCGGTGTTCAAGTTCAGCGAGCCCGCAGAACTGGCAGGTCGACGGCTTGCTCCGATGCGAGGGACGGGCCGGCCGGCGCGGCTTCACAAAAGTTGTGCCAGAACCCGTTCTCGCGAACAAAACCACGGTGATGGTCCCCGATCGGTTGGCAAGGGTGATGGTGCCGATCGCTGCTCCCCGCACGCGTGGGGATGGTCCCGAGGGGACGATCGACGACCGTGGCCCGTACCCCTGTGGACCTGGACGCCCTAGTCGAGCACTGGACACTGTTGAAGGACGAGCAGAGGCTCGTGTCCGGCAATCGTGGTGCGACACGACTGGGCTTCGCCGTGCTGCTGAAGTTCTACACGCAGTACGGCCGTTTTCCCGGTGGCGGTTGGAGTCGCCGGGTGAGGCGGTGGAGTTCATCGCCCGGCAGGTACAGGTCCCTGCCGGGCGAGCTGGAGGCGTACGAGTGGAGGGGGCGGACGGTCGAGTACCACCGTGCGCAGATCCGCGGGCGCCTGGGCTTTCGTGAGTCGCCGGCTCACCGGACCTGATGCAGGCTCCTCCTGGGATCTCGCTCAACTGGCGCAGCCGGATACGGCGTCGGCCGGGCTGCAGTTGTTCGGCCGGTTTCCCCTGACCACCGTGCGGTTCAGTGTCACCGCTCCGGGCGTGGCGTTTTCGTTGAAGATGCCGCCGCCGTCGGCGTCCGGGCCGGTGGCCCTGTTGCCGTTCACGAGGGAGTCGGTCAGGGAGGCTGTGCCCCGGGCCTGGTTGAAGAGGCCGCTGCCACGCACTTCGTTGCCGCCGTCGACATGGTTGGCGTTGATGGTGGTGCGTGTGAGTGTCACCGCTCCGTCGTTGCGCAGCCCGCCTCCGCCGGCGTCGCCGCCCTGCGCGGTGGCGGTGTTGTCGGTGAGCTGGGTGTCGGTGACCGTCACCGTGCCCGAGCTGATGTTCAGGCCGCCGCCGACGGCGGTGCTACTGGGTGCCTTGACGGTGTTCCCGGTGATGCGGGTGGCGCGGATGTTCGACGGGTTGCAGGAGGATTGGGTGCATTGGGTGTAGATGCCGCCGCCGGCGGCGAAGCCGTTCGGGCCGCTGGAGACGGTGGTGGTGTTGTTGACGACCTGGCTGTCGGTCACCGTCATGGTGCCGTCGATGTTGGCAACCGCGGCCAGGGCCACCGTGGTGGCCGTTGTGGTGTTGTCCCGGACGAGGGTGCCGCGCAGGGTCAAGGTGCCGAAGTTCGTCGCAGCGGCCCCGAAGCCGAAGAGGTCACTCGTGCCGGTGGCGGTGACGGTGTTCTCGGTCAGTCGACTGTTGCTGATGGTCAGGTTCCCTGTATTGACGAGTCCGGCGCCCAGGGCGGTGCCGCCTGCCCCTGATGTGATGGTCGCGGTGTTCCTGCTGATCTCGGTGTCGTTGACGGTCGCCGTGCCCTCGTTGTCGATGGCACCGCCTTCGACGTCCGCAACCCCCGAGGCTGTCACGTTGTTGTTGAGCAATCGGCTGCTGCTGACCGTCAGGGTGCCCAGGTTGTGGATCCCGCCGCCGCAGACATCCACGAACGTGGCGCAGTCCAGGGCCTTGCCTCCGCTGATGGTGAGCCGCTCAAGTGTCAGGGTGCCCGAGTCGTCGACGAAGAGGATCCGGAAGCTCGGGGCCGAGGAGTCGCGCGTGATCGTGGCACCATTGCCGTGGATGGTGATCTCGCTGGCGACGACCGGCAGGCCGTTGGCCGCGTTGTGGGCGGTCGTCAGGCGGTATGTACATCCTGCGGCCAGCTCGAGAGTGTCCCGGCCTGGCAAGGTGTTGGCCTGGTTGATCGCCGCAATCAGGTCGGGAACGGAGCACGGCACGGGCAGTGTCGTGGCCTGGGCGGCAGAAGCCGGGAGGACTGCCCCGGCAAAGGCCGCCAGGCCGACCCCTGCCGGCAGCCAGCTCGGCATCGACCGTCGGACACCGAAGTTCACACGCCGCGCCCGGAATCTCTGCCACGACATCAGGTCTCCTCGTTCCACATCAGGAGGCACCCTGGCGGGGACGCCGCATCGCGGTCCAGCCCGTCCCATCGGACCGCCGACCTGGGGTACCGGAAACGAGCCGATCACACCTGCCGACCATCGGCGCTTTGAGTGGTCCATTCGCACGAGCAGGCGCCCTCCGAGTGTCGGCAAACGATGGCGAGCTCACATGCCACCAACGGAGTGTTCACCCGGGCCCTGCAGCAGATCCAGGCCCGGGCTGATGCGGCTGGTGACATCGACTGGCTGGTCCAGATCGACTCCACCATCATCCGCGCCCACCAGCATGCCGCCGCCACCGGGCAAAAAGGGGGAAGCACCAGACGGACGAACCGGACGATCACGCCCTCGGCCGATCCCGCGGAGGCCTGACCACCAAAATCCATCTCGCCTGTGATGGCCGCGGCCGGCCCCTGGCCGTACTGATGACTCCCGGTCAACGGCACGACGGCATCTGCGCACGACCGCTGCTCGAACGCATCCGAGTGCCCCGTGCCGGCCTGGGCCGACCCCGCTGCCGACCGGACCACGTCATCGCCGACAAGGCCTACAGCTCACGAGGATTCCGCGCCTACCTGAGCAAACGCGGCATCGGGCACACGATCCCGGAGAAGAGCGACCAGAAACGGCACCGCCGGAACCGAGGCCGCCAAGGTGGCCGACCGACAGCCTTCGACAGCGAGATCTACCGCCGCCGCAACACCGTCGAACGCTGCTTCAACCAGCTCAAAGGCTTCCGAGGCATCGCCACCCGCTACGAGAAGACCGCCACCTCCTGCGAAGCAGCTGTCACACTCGCATCACTCCTGCTCTGGGCAAGATCAATTTGAAGACGGACCCCAGGGGGCAAGGGGCGTCGGGCGTCCGAGACCGTGGTCGGCCCGACGACTCCTATCCGGCCGGCTGCAATGCCCAGTAGTGCGGTTCGATGGAAGCCTGCCTCACCACGATCTGGCCGGTCACGCCGGGATCGTCCACGATCTTTCCGTACGAGGGGGAGAGGTCGCCGGGTGTGTGCTCGATGTCGGCCCACACCACGCTGTCGGGCCCGGCGGCGCCGTAGGAGACAGTCCACTCGGTGTACCTGTCACCGCAGCTGTAGACCGACACGCTGTGCTCCGGCATCACCTTCAGGCAGGTGCGCGGGTTCGAGCCTGAGGGGGAGACTTCCATCATTCCGTCGGGGCGTCGCAGCACCTGCCAGTTCGCCGAGGTGGACGCGGTGTCCGTGCAGGCGGCCAGCGACACCGCGCCGATGCTCCCGTGTGTCTTGGGCCAGACCAGACACTTGCCGTCCGTGAGAGCCGCGAACCGGTAGACCCCGTCGACGAGCGGGACGGCGTGGGCGGGTTGCGCGAGTGCCGCGGTGGCCGCGAGCGCGGCGGCCGTGACGGCGATGACGCGTGAACGCATGGGGTGAGACTCCTCGAACAGCCGTGGTCGATCCGATCACACGGCACAGACGCGGTGGAGGGCAGCTGCCGCCGGAGACGGCGGCGGCACTGATCTTGGAACACCGGTTCGTCCGGTAGCGGCTTGCGGCGGCCGCTGTCACTCGTCTGACCGATCCGTGTCATCCGATGGCGTTGCGTCTCGGGATGCGGCCTCGCCGCCGAGAACCCCGTGATCACAAGCAGGGGGCTGGACGCCATGCCGGTGAAGCTGGCGGTGTCGCCGCACGCCCAGGTGATGTTGCCGGTGCCGTGCGCGGTGGCGGCCTTGCTTTCTTCGCTGATTATGGCCGGTTCGATGTCGACCGCGTAGACGTGGCCGACCCGTGAGGCGAGGGTGAGGGGGGAGGGGCCCCGTCCGCAGCCGACGTCGAGAACCGTCTGGGTCTCGTCGAGGTGGAAGCGGTCGGTCAGGAGCGTGAAGAACTCCTCAGGATAGTGGGGTCGGAAGGCGGCGTAGTGGTGTGCGGTGGAGGCGAAGGTCGTCACGGGGTGGTGCTCCTTCGGTCGGGGCGGGTGGCGGCGAGGACTTCGGTGCGGATCGCCTCGTGGTAGAGGCCCGAGGGGGGCGTGGTCGAGGAGGGCGCGGCGCAGGTCGCGGGTGAAGGCGTCCAGGTTGCCGCCGAGCTGTGCGGGGGTGGAGTAGGAGTTGGACAGCTGGAGCCCGACGAGCTGGTCGAGGTCGCGCGTCACGCGCTGTTCCAGGCACGTGAGTTCCACGGCGGAGAACGGTGAGTACCGGAGGGTGTCGGTGAAGCGGTCTTCGGGGTCGCAGAGCAAGCGGACGGCCCATGCAACCCCTGGCAGCATCGGCCGAGAGAGTCGCGACGGGCGTGGCTCAAACCGCCGGGGTCCCAGATCCTCATGATGCAATGGGCCTGTCCGGTGCCCCCTCGGCGCGGACCTTCGCATATCCGGGATGAACGTTCCGGGCTGGCATCGAGCACCAAGGGGTCGCTATGACCGCAGGAGAGCCGGACGGTGGGGCCTCTCGTTCTCTCGCGGGCGGAAGCCACGGGGGGAGGGCGATGACGTTGGCGGGAGCGTTGGAAGCAGCGGAGGCCGCGGCGCCGGTGGAGTCGCTCGACGTGGTCGCTCGCATGCTCAAGGATCATCTCGGGGCGGCGTCGGTGTCATTCCTGATCACCGACTTCACCGGCAGCTCAGTCGTACGGCTGGGGGCGGCGGACAGCGTCGAGACCGATGAGCCGGCCCAGCGCATCCCGCTGCGCGGCACCATGTACGACGACGTGATCCGCAGCCAACAGCCACAGGTGGAGCACCGGGGCGAGAACCGGCTGGTGCGGGTCCTCGCCCCGGTGACCAACCGTGGGGACGCCATCGGCCTCCTGGAACTGTTCCTACCCGCGCCGCCGGGCGCGGAGGTGATGCGGGAGATCGGCGAGACCGCGCACGCGCTGGCGTACATCGTCATCGCCAACCGGTCCCACACCGACGTGTACCAGTGGGGCCGGCGCACCAAGCCGCTGAGCCTGGCAGCCGAGATCCAGCACCGCCTGCTCCCGACGTCGCTCGCGTGCGAGGCGGCACAGTTCGCCGTCGCCGGGGCCCTGGAACCTGCCGACCACGTCGGGGGTGACACCTTCGACTACGTGATCGACCGGGACACCGTCCAGCTGTCGGTAACCGACGCCATGGGCCACGACGTCGACGCCGCGCTGCTCGCCACCCTTGTGGTGGGCGCCCTGCGACGGGCCCGGCGGGCGGGCGCCGACCTCGCCGAACAGGCCCACCAGGCCGACCGGGCCATGCGCGATCACGGCCACAGCGGCTACGCCACCGGCCAACTGCTGCGCATCAGCCTGATTAACGGCGAAACGGAGTTCGTCAACGCAGGACACCCCTGGCCGCTGCGGATGCGCGACGGAGAAGTCCAGGAGATCGTCCCGAAAGTCGATCTCCCTTTCGGCCTCGGTGCCCAGGTGTCGCAGGCCAACACCTACCGCGTGCAGACGCTGGATCTGTGCCCGGGTGACCGGCTGGTCATGCTGACCGACGGCATGCTCGAGCGCAACGCCGAGAACCTCGACCTGTCGGACCTGATCATTCGCACCCGCGCACTGCACCCCCGCGAGGCCGCCCGCACCCTCATCAAAGCGATCGTCGACGCCGGCCACGGGCACCTCGACGACGACGCGACCGTGATGTGCCTGGACTGGCGCGGCGTCCACAACTCCGAGCGCGACGCCGCCCACGGCGCCGACCTCACCGACGCCTCAAAGCCGTCAAGGACAGGACCGCCTGCCCCCGGATGATGGCTGCAGCGTGCACAGCGGGGAGGGAAGCGACGCACACGACTACCCGTGTTGGGGGACCTGCGGATACTGGGCCGCGCAGGAGAAGATCACCGGCGCTTTCCTGGGTTGGTTCGAGCTCCGGCCGCTGGAGGAGCACAGCCCCGCCGTGGTCGAACTCGGCTACCGGTTGAACCAGGCGGCATGGGGGCACTGCTACGCCACCGAAGGCTCCCAGGCCCTGATCCACAAGGGGTTCACGGACCTGGAGGTCGAGCGGGTCACGGCGAACACTATGGCTGTCAACACTCGTTCCCGCCGTGTCATGGAGAAGTCAGGCCTGTCCCTCGCCCGGAACTTCACCGGGGACTGGCCGGAGGCGATCGACGGCTCCGAGCACGGTGAAGTCGAGTACGAACTCACCCGGACCGAGTGGGAACAGCGGCAGACGGCAACGACCCAGTCCACAACCCTTGACAATTTCTCGAGCACCGGACCGGCCCCAACAGCCCGGTCCGCTCCCCGGTCACCGCCCCGGGTCCGGCGCCACCCTGCTGCGCGGCCTGTCCCGGGACACCGCGTGCGCTCGCCCAAGACGTGCCCGGACATGCCGAAGCGGCCCCGCCTGGAGGTGAGGCCGCCTCAGGGGAAGCTGGCTCAGTGCATGTCCGTGACGGTCGACCGCCGCGGAACCGCTGTCATGCTTACCGGTGCCAACCGACACGACGTCACCCAACTCCGGCTGTGGCTGGACGGCGTGTGGCCGATCCGGGGCCTGCGGGAACACCTCGCCACCGTCCGGGCGAATCCTGCTCAGCGGCGGAATCGCGTCCGCCTGATCGGATGATCTCTTCGCTTCTGGCGGCAGGCTGCCAGGAAGGCGCTGAGTCCCGGGGGCCCTTTCCAGGGGGATGCCGCCCGCCCCCCTCGCTCCGAGCCGCAGGAGCACCGCCACATCGACATTAAGCCACGCTAGGTGATGTCGCAATCGCTGAACGCTATCCATGTGGTTCGTCGAGAGAGGTCTCATGCGCATTGCGAAGAGGGCCCGGGTCGCTGCAGCCGCCCTGGGGGTGGTGGCCGGGACGCTGGTGGCTTCAGCCGGCCCGGGGACGGGGGTCTCGCAGGCCGCGGCGCCCGCGGACGGTGCCACCACTGCGGGGTCGCGCATCTACGGTGTCGAGATCGTCAAGGAGGGTGGCGGGGTCGGTGATCTGCAGAACCAGAGTGTCCGCTGCCCGCAGCGCAAGGTCCCGATCGGTGGAGGCGCCGAAGCCAGTTTCGGTTACACCCCCTGGGGCCACGACATCCAGCTCGTCAGCAGCGCCCCGCTGATGGAGAGCGGTCAGCCCGTCGGCTGGAGGGCGTCCGCCTTGAAGTTCGCCTCCCCCGGCATGACCCTGACGACCTATGCCGTCTGCGCCTACCAGCCCAGCGGTTACCAGATCGTTCAGAGCCCCGTCACGCCGTCCCCCAAGAACACGCTGACCACGCTGTCGTGTCCGGCCGGGAAGGCCGCCCTGGGCGGAGGCGGCGAGGCCATCGGGGCCGACTCCTGGCTCAGCAAGTCGTACCCCACCCCGGTCAGCGGCACCGCCCAGCCCACCCAGTGGGCACTGGGCACCGCCGGATGGGATACGACCACCGCCGTGGTCCACGCGGTTTGCGCCGACCCCGTCTACGCCCTGACCGTCACCCGCTTCAACACCGCCTCCGAAAGCCCCTACGGCGGCCTGCTCAAGTGCCCCGCCGGGACCGTCGTCGCCGGTGGAGGCGCGTCGGCCAACGGGCCTGCGGCCAGCCTCATCTCCAGCCGCCCCGCCAAGGCGGCCGAGATCGGCTCGCGCGACGGCTGGTGGGCCCAGGGCAGCGACGACCTGCAGAGCTCCAACATCGACCTCTACGTCATGTGCACCGAGCCCGTCTAGGGGGGAGGTTCAACGGCGAACGGCGGGCCGAGGTCCAGCGCTCCTGGCCCGGTGAGCGGGACCGGCTGTGCGGGTCGTGCGTCGGGCCCGACATCGGCCGTGCTGCCGGCCTCGTCTCCGACCCCAATACCACCGCCTGACAAAACCACCAGCTCAGGCCGGCACATCTTCAACGCCATCACGCACCAGCTCGTTAGAGAGGGTCGGGGCGCGGCGCTGTTTCTGATTGGTCGTGTTCGATCTCTGCGCGTTCCTGGGCGATCTCCCGGGTGAGGAAGAAGTTGAGGACGGTCCGGATGGCGGCGATGGCTGCCAGTTGGCCGATTTCGGTGAAGCTGGGGGCGACTGCGGTGCGTAGGACGTCTCCGGCGAGTTGGAACTCCAGCCCCAGTACGAGGAAGCGGCCGAGGCTGAGCCGAATCTTGTTGAACTCGGTGATGAAGGAACGCCTGCGGAGGGCGGTTGTGGCAAAACGAACGAAGGCCCAGGTGGCGCCGGTGAAGATGATGAGTGCGCCGGCGGCTTCGATCACGTGGACGAGCCCCGTGACTACGTCCCGCACCGAGGACTCGGACATTAGTTCTCCTGGCAATGACATCCGAGCCGTCTACCCTCTGCACGCCCGCTCTACCTGTGCGCGGGCGGTCACGCGGGGGAAGAGCGGGAAGGCAGGAGACCGGTGGCGCATGAAATCGGCGTATCGAAGCATGCGCATGGGATGGAATGTGTGATGTACGAGGAGCGGTCGGGCCGGTCGGAGACCGTGGAGTGCGGCCTGGAAGAGGAAGCCTGCCAGCTGCTGCTGAAGCGGCTGCGGGGGCTGGGCGAGGGCGAGTTTGCCTGGGTGCGCCTGGTCGACCCGGCCGAGGCCGAGTTGATGCAGCTGGCGGAGGAGCTGGGACTACATCCTCTGGCGGTCGAGGACGCGGTCCAGGCGCAGCAGCGCCCCAAGCGCGAGCGTTTCGGCGACGTCCTGGCCGTCGCCCTCAAGACGCTCTGGTACGTCGATGCGGAGGCGGCGGTGGAGACGGGGGAGCTGATGGTCTTCGTCGGCCCCCGCTACGTGCTGACCGTGCGGCATGGTGGGGCCGACCCGGCCGCCGAAGCCGCCCGTCGGCTCGACGCCGACCCCGACATGCTGCGCTTTGGTCCGCTGTCCGTTCTACATGCCGTCCTCGACGTGGTCGTCGACGCCTACACCGACAGCGCGGACAGGGTGCGGGCCGCGCTCACCAAGCTGGAGGACTGCGTCTTCTCCACCTCCCGCGAGGACCACACCGAAGCGATCTACTCCCTCAAGCGGGAGGTGCGGGAGTTCCGCGACGCCGTGCAGCCCCTGGTCCCCGTCGTGCAGGGCCTCCTGACCGGCCCCGGCCAGGACGGACAGAGCCATCCGCCGAAGGCCCTGCCCTACTTCCGCGACGTCGCGGACCATCTCCATCGCACCGACACCGAGGTCCGCACCCTCGACGAGCTTTTGAACTCGGTCCTGGACGCACAGCAGGCGCGGGTGGGGACCTGGCAGAACGACGACATGCGCCGCATCTCGGCCTGGGCGGCGATCTTCGCGATCCCCACCATGGTCGCCGGCGTCTACGGAATGAACTTCGAGCACATGCCGGAGCTGCGCTGGAGCTACGGCTATCCGCTCGCGCTCGGGCTGATGGCACTGGCGTCCGGGCTCCTCTACCGCGCCTTCCGCCGCAATGGCTGGCTCTAGAGGGTGCCTTCAAGGTGCTCGAGGATTCGGTAGGCCGTCGGGCTCGGCGGCCTGGCCGAGGAAGGCGAGGGTCGCCTCTCGGGCCGACGCCACGGCTTCGCTGACGGGGGGGCAGGTCTTGATCCAGTACTGGTGAGGCCATGGCTCCTCCCCCTGGAGGGCGTTCTACCTGTTGTGCACCTGCCCCGCCCGCGCGTGCAGAAGCGCTCGCATCAGCAGGAGAAGACCCGGGAAGGCCGCGGCCGGAACCAGCAGGTGGCAGCTGGCACACGTCTCCCGTCCCAACTGGTGGCCTGACGGAGCGTTAGAGCGGTCCGAGCTGTTGCGGACCGATCACTGGAAACCGCGGTCATCCGGCGCGCTGGGTGGACTCCCCGGCCTGGGCGGGTACGGTAGGCAGGGGGACGGTGCAGGAAGCACAGCGCCTGGCTTGCGCCGGGACGGGGCTGAGGCACTCGGGGCAGTCCCGCTTGGGGGCCTGGACATCGTGGTGCGGGGCGAGGCGCTCGTGCAGCTTGTTGATCGGGAGCACGACCAGGAAGTACAGGGCGCTGGCCAGCAAGACGAAACTGATCGCCGCGTTGATGAACGCGCCGTAGGGGAACTCGGTGGCGCCCACGGTGAAGGTCTTGCGGCTCATGTCGCCGGTGGCGCCCGTGGCCAGTCCGACCAGCGGGGTCAGGAAGGCGCCGACGAAGCCGTTCACCACCGCGGTGAACGCCGCCCCGATGACGATACCGACGGCCAGGTCGACCACGTTGCCGCGCAGGACGAAGCTGCGAAAGCCTTTCACCTTCTCCTCCTTGAGGTTCTTCGAGGTCTACAGGCAGAACTCGGCTGCGCTCTCAGCCGCTGACGAACGTCGGGGCAGACAGTGTCGGCGCGTGGGGACAGGATGTGTCAGCCGTGATCGCGGGGATGCGCATCCGGCGCAGGAGATCGCGGGTGGTGCGCATGCTCAGCGTGCTGCGCCAGACAAGGCCTGGGTGGCGGGAGCGCAGGTGCGAGAGCGCCCGAGTGCCCAACCCGGTGCTATGGAAACGCTCGTCGATCTCGATGGCGGTGATGACACCCTGGGCACAATCGGTGCAGATCCGGTAGTGGACCTGGCCGACGACCTGGCGGATGTGGACGAGGAGCAGGCACTCCTCGCCAGGGCCGGAGTGGTCCGGGAGATGCGTGGACAGGAAGTCGATCGCCCGGTATGCGAGGATCCGGCGGCGCAGACGGCCGGTGCTCCGGCCGCGGCGAGAGTGCTTGGCGCCGGCTGGAGCGGGAGGCATCTGGGCCGTGGGGGATGGACCGAACAGAGTGCTCGTGGGACGCGCGTGTTGTCCGTGCATGAGGTCTCGTGTGCCCCGAGCAGCGAGCGGTACCCGCCTGGATGCCGGCACGCTGCCGGTTGGCCCGCCTGCTGACGCGGTGATGCGCTGCTGACCAACGGCTCTTGACGGACTGCGGGTGATGCCTGGTTTCTAGCTGCGGCGGAGCTCACCTTCATGGTGCGGGTAAAGGGCGGTGAGCTTGTTCCCGTACTGCTCAAGGTGGGCGTCGGTTTCCTTCAGGACCGGGTCCAGGAAGGAGGCATGCAACTCGGCCACACGCTCGGAGACCCACTCTCCGGCCAGCGGGTGCACTGCGCGTCGCCAAGGTGCCTTCGCGGCGCTGGCGCCGTGGGCGTCGCGGACCGCGCGGGTGGCCCACCAGCGGGCGAGCAGCACGGCGGTGGTGAGAGCGGCGGCTGCGAAGGCGTGCAGCCGGGGGTGCGCGGCCACGACTTCCTCCATCGCTTTCGGGCTACAGAGGTCTGGCGGCGTCGGCCCTCAAGGCGAGGCCGACGCCGGCCTTGGGCGGTTCAGCCGGGCCACGTGCCGGCCAGGCGCCGGGTGGTGGCGGCACCAGCCCGGTCGACGGCGGCCCTGACGACTGCGAAGACCGTACCCTGCAAGGTTGCGGCGATCAGGATTTCCTGCCAGGTGCGGTCCTCATCGGTGGCGTCGGGGCATCGTCGTCGTGCCCGATCATCTTCCACCCCTGCTTGAACGCCACGCCGACGATCATGCCGCTCGCGGCGCCCAGCGCCAGACCGGCCGGCTTGTAGGCGATCTTGGATTCCTTCACCGGCGCCTCCGGCTGCGACGCAGGAGCAGGAAGACGACGAACGCGACGGCCGCGGCGATCAGGGGAGTTCGGTTGGCCTTCGCCGTAGTCACCGCCGACTCCGCCTTCTCACGGACCGGATCCGGGGTCTTCTCGGCGGCAAGCCGTCCGGCACGTGCCGCACTTTCGTGTACCTGCGCCGCGGCGTGGGCCGCCTTGTCCAAGACCGGATCGGGGGTCTTGTCCTTGACCAACTGAGCGGCATGCGCCGCCCTCTCCCGGAGCTGGTCACCGACGAGGGTGGCCTTCTCGGCGGCCTGCCCCTTGATCTCGGCCGCCTTCTCCTTGGCCTGCGCCTTGACGTCGGCCTTGGCCGCCAGCGCCTCCACGGCCATCCCGAGCTCATCACGGGTGTGCTCGACCTGCCGGCGCAGTTCCTCGGGAGTGGGCGCGGATTCCTTGCCGCCCTGGGAAGGAGTGTTCATCGGTGTGCGGCCTCCTTGATCTCGGCCACGTCGGCCTTGACGCTGTCGATGGCCTGTGGGGGTGCGGGGGTGCCGGCCTGGGTGATCTGCTTCTTCCCGGCCGCGGCCGTCACGGCTGCGACGGCCGCCAGCAGGGCGGCGATGATCAGAGCCGAGGTCCAGACCGGCGGGAGCAGGGCGAGAGCCGCGATCAACGCACCGACCAGAGCCTGCGCGGCGAGGATGCCGACCAGGCCGGCCCCGCCGACCAGGCCGCCGCCCACACCGAAGCGCTTGTCCTTCTGCGCCATCTCCGCCCGGACCAGCTGCATCTTCTCGCGGACCAGCTCCGAAATCTGCTGCGGCGCCCGTGAAACAAGGTCGCCCACCGATTCCTGGGTATCGGTACCGCTGCCGTGGCTCGGGTGCCGTCCAACGGCGCTCATCTACTCTTCACCTTCTCTGCATGCTTGGTGCGTTATGGCGCGATGGCCGCCACTCGTATCGCCTGTGCGGTGCCGCGCCGGTCAGCGGCCCGAATCGGTACCGGTGGTGTCCTGGATGGGGGCGTCGGCGTTGCGCTTGACGGAGTCGATGCCATCCAGACAGGTCCGGTGGGTCTCGTAGTGCTCGCTGGTCGCGATGACCTGCCCGTTCGTTGCGATCAGAACGAAGTGATAGCCCTTACCGGACTGGTGCCGGACCTCGAAACGAGCCGCCATGGCAGACCCCTCCCTGGTTTAAATGTGCACGCTGGTGTCACGGCGCGCCTACCCCGCCGGCAGCCGGTCACCCGCCTGCGAGTCGAGTCATCTCCAGGCGCGGATGAGCAGGCGGGGTGTTGCCCGGACGAGAGCGGCTGCGGTCAGGCCGATGGCGGCGCCGGCGGCGACGTCGGAGGGGTAGTGCGCGCCGCTGTGGACCCGCTCGACGGCCACCATCACCGTCGGTACGGCGCAGGCCGCACCCGCCCACGGCCAGGAGGGCGCGACTGCGGCCGTGAACGCGACGGCGGCAGCGGTGTGCCCGGAGGGAAAGGAGGAGCTGTCGGGCCGGTCCTCGACATCGTCGTGCGGAATCCACTCCTTCGGCGGCCGGCGCCGCTCCACAAGCTGTTTCGCGACCCCGTTGGAGAGGAGTTCCGCCGCTGTCATGCTCATGATCCCGGCGACTGCGGTCTTGCGCCCCCTCCATCCGCCGCCGGCCGCCATGATCACAGCGGCAGCCCACCACAGCTTCGTGTGCTCGGCTGCTTCCTCAACCGGCGGCAGGAGCCGGCGGGCCCAGTCGGACTCCCAGGCAGCCATCCACCGGGTCAGTCGGTGATCGCCATCGCGTAGCGCCGTCAGGATTCCCATCCCTTGACCCCTACCCGTCCGCAGAGCCTCCACACAGTGATCACTCCAGGCGGCAGTCTTCATCGCTCCACTTACGCGCGTCGCGGGGCTCGACGTAAGGCTCCTCGCCCTCCGGGTGCCCGCCGGCGACCACACGCTGGCGGGACCTCTCGGCAGCCGGGTGAGAGTGAGTTCACCGTCCGGTGGCCGTTTGAGTCCGATGGCGACCCAGGGACCGGCGCCCTGGTAGGCGCGGTCGGCGAGGATCGGGACGCCCTGACGTTCGCAGATCCGGATGATGCGGTGGGTGCGGGCCGCGGTCAGGTCGTGGGTGCGGCCCGGCAGCGCCGGCGAGATCCACAGGACCTCGCCGGCGGGGCCGGTGACGACCTGGGCGTTTACGCCGTCTCGGCGGTGTCCGGCCGAGGAGTCGGCTCGGCTGTCGCCGACGCGGTCGCACTCGGCAAGTGTCCCGTCCAGCAGGACGAACTCTGGATCATGTTCGCGCGGAGTCTTGAGCAGGCCAGGGGCCCGTTCGGCGCGGCCCTCACCTCGATCTCATCGCCGTCCCCCGATCAGTGACCACGCTGAAAACGCTCACTGCTTCGTGTACGAGGGCGGGTGTGGGACGCCGGAAGGACACGAGGCCGGCCGGCACCATGGGCGACGGCCTCGGGGATGTGGGAGTTGCCCCCACTGCGGGCACCCGAATCCCGCCATCGTCGTCACCCTCCTCCTCGAATCCGGGGTGCTTCGTCTGTGGGCTCATCAACCCCCGGAAGGGGGCACGCCCAGCATGACCGACACCACCGCCCGCATCACCCCGCATGGGGAGATCGACTCCCACACACTGACCTCACTGCGCACGGCTGTGGACCGGCTGCCGCCCCATGCCACCGACCTGCTATGGGACTTGGAACACACGTCCTTCACCGACGTAGCCAGCCTGCGCCTGCTGTTCAGCCCCGCCCCTAAGGGGCAGCCCGCACTACAGGGCAAGAGTGGCAAACCTTCGCAACCAGCCCCTGCAGCTCCTGCTCCTGGCCGCCAGCCTGTTCCCTGCGGTCTATGACGTCTCCCGGCTGATCCCGGACAACACCCGCCAGCCTTACGGATTCCAGAGCCTGAGCAGCCGCGACCTGGCTTTTCGGGGAGCTTGGCGTAGTACGGCGGGAGCGTCGGCACTGGACGGGAGCGGGATCGGGTGGGGCCGACGGGGAGAGGGAAGAAGCTCAAAGCCGAGCGCGGACGGTCCACCGGATTCGGCGGGCTGTACATGCCGAGGGCTCCCGTCCCTGTCGAAACAGGAGAGGGAGCCGTTCGGGGCTGTGGGGTTTGTGCCTTCGGTGTGTCAGGCGTGGCGATGGGTGTGGCGGTTGCCGGTGATGAGGCGGTAGAGAGCGAGGAGGATGACAGAGCCGACGATCGCGGCGATCCAGGTGGATATCTCGAAGAAGCCGTCGACGGAGTCGACGCCGAAGATGACCTTGCCGAGCCAGCCTCCGAGCAGGCCGCCGGCGATGCCGATGAGCATGGTGATGATGATGCCGCCGGGGTCCTTGCCCGGCATCAGGGCCTTGGCGATGGCGCCGGCAATCAGACCGATGAGGATCCACGCGATGATGCCCATAGTGCCTCTCCACTTCGTCACGTAAACACTGTGTCAGCTCACCGTCTTCGCCGATCTCGCCCAGGTAAACATCCCCTCGACATCAGAGCCCTGCCGATCCACGGCCCAAGGGGTCTTCGAATGTAGCGAAGTTGGGCCCGCTGCGGGTCAATACACCTAGCCCGGCCCTCGCTGCGTACGGGCGCCGGGTACCGGCTCTACACCGCCGCCGATCTCGAACGCCTGCACCGCGTCGTCGTCTACCGCGAGATCGGCCTCGGCCTGGACCGGATCCAGGCCGTCCTGGACGACGCCGACACCGATGTCCCCGCCGCGCTGCGCACCCAGCGCGCCCAGGTCGCGGAACGCGTCGAGCGGCTCCAGCGGCTCGGCGCCGGCCTGGACCAGATGATCGAGGCGCACGAGCGCGGTCTGCTGCTGACCGTCGACCGCCACCGCGCCGTCTTCGCCGCGTACTTCCCCCTGACGAGGCAGATGCAGGTCTGCCTGGCCCGCACGTACGCGTCGGATCCGGGCTTCGCCGCACACTACGACGGCGTACGCCCGGGTCTCGCGGCGTGGTTCCGCACGGTCGTGGACGCGAGCGCCCGCGCCTACGGCATCGACTCGGACGCGGCCACCTGGCGGTAGGCGGTACGGCCCCGGGATCCGGGAAGGCCGGGGGTGTGGATCACGGTGCCGGGGGCATGCGGGTGGTGAGCGCGTGGGACCGCTCTGGAGATGCAGGGCCTGCCGTACTCCCCCTTCCGGCGGGCTCTTGGGTGGATGAACGGCCTGTACCGGGTGAGGGTGCGGGCCGTTCGCCGTGCGGGCCCGTGGTGCCCGGGTGGAAGAGGACCGTGTGCCGGGCGGCGCCGGATCGTGCAGAGGACGGCCACGCCCACCGCCATGGCGTTACTGGAGGCGGAGGGACAGGGCCAGGTGGTGCGGCGCGTGCCCGCACGGTGAGGTGCCCTGGGACCGCACTGTTGCGGACGGCAGGGGTGTGCTCGGTGGCTGTTCCCGAAGTGGATCGAAGCCGGGCTCCCGCTCGATCGCGAACCGTACGAGTGCCTCGTCAAGGCCGTTCTCGCGTGGACCGGCGAGGACACGCTCAGCACCCGCGACTTGGAGCAGGTCGCCCTCCAGCTCACCGGCCACGCCCGCGCGCTCGCCTCCGACGTCCGCCGCCGCGCCGCCCAGCTGCCCAAGGACAGCGGCCCCGGGCGCTCGCCGACGTCGTCCTGCGCGAGGCAGAAGGCCGGCTGTCCGCGACGATCGAGGGCACCGTGCGCTGCGTCCAGAACCGCGCCCGTCTCGTTCGCGCTCTCTACGAACGGCTGGACCGCCTGGACGTCGCGCTCGCCCCGGAGAGGGTGGTACCGAGCGGGGCTGGACGGTGGGCTGGACGGTTGCTTCCAGCTACTTCGTCAGCGTGTCCAGTGCCTTCCTCGTCTCACCCAACAAGTCGCTGACCTGGCGCAGAACATCTTCCTGAGCGTCGGCGGGCTTGCTGACCGTTCCAGCGGAGGAGGCCTGGCCCGGCTCCCGCCTCGGATACCGTGTTGCTCTACGGGGTGCCATAACGGATGTGGCGCCCCTCACCGGAGGTAGTCAGCGTATGAGTTCAAAGCGCAGCAAGAATCCAGCCCTGCCCGTACTTGACGACGCATTCCGACTCGAGTCGGTCAAGGACGCCGAAGAGTCCACACGTGACTTGGCCGCGCGGCTGGCCACCACCGAGCTGCGCCGCGTTTCCCACCCGGGCCGGGTCACCTGGGAGCCCACCGATCAGGCCGAGCCCGTTCCGGTCCCGCCGACTGTGGTCGACGGTGACGGGGACCTGTGGCTGCGGGACCGGGGCACTGGCACCTGGACCATGCCCGAGTTCAACCCGAAGGAGTTCCCGGACCGCTGTGGCGAGGTTCTGACGTGGAACGAGCTTGCCTGCGAGTTCGGCCCGCTGACCGCACTGGCCGACGACCGCCGCATCGGCGGCGGCCGGCGGCGGTGACCGCGCAGCCTTCTGGGACGGCCGCGCCCCTGAAACGCCCGTTATGGGTAGCTGGGAGCTCCAGCTCACCGCCGAGCTCGACGATGGCGGCGAGCAGGTGAGCGTGGTGGTGGCGTGCGACGGCCTCGAGCAGCGTGGTGCGGGCCTGGCGCCACCCGATGTCCTCGGTGCGGCCGGCGTCGGTGGACCAGCCGGGTAGCGGTCGGCCTTCAGTTGCCGTGGTGAGCGCGCGGCCCAGCTCGCCGATCGACTGCTGCCAGTCGGCCAACTGGCCGAGCAGGCCGCGCACCAGCTCGTCGACGGCGGCCGCCGGGCCGGCGCCGACAGCACGAGGCCCCGGGCGATGACGCCCGGGGCCTCTCGGTGCACTTCGCTTGACCGTCCTGTTCAACGACCAGCCGCAGCCGGTGTCACGCCGGTGTGCAAGATCCGCTCATGCTCAGGGGATTGATCAAGGGAGACAACGCCTTCGTCCCGACGGCGGCACTGCGCGTCGCCGTCCGGAACGGCGTCGACGTCGCGGCGCTGCTCGTGACGGAACAGGGCAGGGTCGGGGGGACGCCGACATCGTGTTCGACGGCGCTCCGGCGCACCCCTCCGGGGCGGTACGGCTGTCCGCCGGTGAGGACGGCACGGTGTGGCTGGAGACAGGCCTCACCTCGGTCGAGGAGGAGATTACCTGCGTCCTCGTCGTCGTATCGACGGAGGAGGACGCGCTGCGGGACGTGCGCGGGCTGTCCGTGGAGGTCTTCGGGCCGGATGGCGCGACGGTCGTGGGGTACGAGGTGGCCGACGCGGGCGGCGAGACGGCGATGGTCCTCGCGGAGCTGTACCGCCGGTCCGGCGGCTGGAAGTTCCGCGCGATCGGCCGGGGGTAAGTGGACGGGTTGACGGGCCTTGCGGCGGACCACGGGGTGGACGTGGACGAGGATCCACAGGAGGTCCTGGAACGGATCCCGACGCCCGCCCCGGCCGAGGCCCAGGCTCCGCCCGCCGCCCCGGCCGAGGCCCCGGCTCAGGGTCTGCGCCTCACCGGGGACCAGATCCTGGACATGACCCCGGAGCAGATACGGGCCCTGGCCCTGGCCCAGAAGCAGGCCAGAGCCGAGGCACCGGACCAGGCGCCCCTGACGGCGTCCTCCCCGGCCGCGCCGAAGCCCGACCCGTCGGCCTGGACGTGCGGGCCCGTCTTCAAGCCGCGCACCGTCACCGGCCGGGACAACGACGTGATCACCGTGACGGATCTCCCGCACGGCCCCGTCATGGTCGAACTGACCCTGAAGGGCGACGGTTACACGGGTCTGTGGCCCCTCGACGAGTCCAACGCCAAGGGGCGTTATCTCGTCAGCACCACGGAGAAGGACTTCCGGGGACGGGTGATCACCTCCGTCCTCGAGCAGGGGCGGCTTCGCCTGCGGCTGGAGGCGAGCGGCTCCTGGCAGGTACGGATCCTGCCGCTGGCGGAGGCCCGACGCCTGTGAGGTGTCCGCACACGGGCCCGGCTTGCCCACAAGGGGTGACCTGCAGAAATGGGCGGTGCCTGATTTTTTTGGGGGGCACACCTCCGGCAGTACCTCCGGTCCCCCGCTGAAAGCAACCGTCCAGCCTACTCAAGTTGCCACCGTCATCGGCTCTTCCGTCCTCGCCGAGCTCGTTCCTTCGGCCGGCAGGCCTAAGGGACGAGGCAGAGCGAGCCGAACTTCTCTCCATACTCCTTACTACGGAACGGGGAGAGCCCGGTCTCTCGACACATCCGTGAGGGGTGGGATCCGTCCCACCCATATCGGGCGCGTTGATGGTCCGCTGCGGTGTCCGGTGATGATGGCGCCCTGCCTACTGCGCACCCAGTTCTTGCAGCATCTGCTGCTGGTGACGGTGGCCGACCGTCTCGTAGCCGATCACAGTGACGAAGGGCGCGAGCATGACCACGAGCAGGCACACCGCGATGGCCACACCGGCGGCGGCCAGGAGGACTGCCGCGAGCAGTACGGCGATGGTGAGGGCGACCAGAAGGATGTGGAAGCGGTCTGCTGTGGACAGCAGCAGGGTGTGTAGGAGGTAGACCATCAGCATGTAGAGGCCGACGGGGAGAGCGAGGGCGAGGACGACGGCGATGCCGGAGATCTTGGCGTGGTGTTCCATGTAGAGGCCCGCCACGTGCAGCCCGGCGCCGGCCCCGGCAACGCCGATGAACAGGGGGATGTGGCCGTAGCCGAAGAGGTATCCGCGGCTGCGGCGGTGCACCAGGATGTCGCCGAAAGGCGTCAGGAAATACATCCACCACATGCCGAAGGTCAGACCGACACCGGCGATGACGACGGCGACGGCGTTCCAGGTCCAGTGTGTGCCGTCCCCGCCCCCCAGGAGGTCTCCGGAAGAGGCGACCGTACCGACGACGCCCTCGCCGAGGACGATGATCGCGAAGAGTCCGTACCGTTCGGCGACGTGGTGCGGGTGCCAGGGGGTGCCGCCCGCGGAGCCCTGTGTGAGCACCGGCAGGACGAGTTCGAGGGCGCCCAGGACACCGAACGCGGCGAAGGCGACGCCGATCGGCATGTGCACGAAGGCCACCACGATCCAACCGGCCTGGACGATCACCGTCCAGCGGATGTTGGCCATGCCCACGTCGTGGAACGACGGGGACTGGCGGGCGGCACGCCACCACTGGAGCACCATCGCGATCCGCATCACGACGTAGCCGATGACCATGGCACGCAGTTCGAGGTGGCCGCCCTCCTGGACGGAGTGGAACATCGCGGGCAGGCCGAGCGAGAACACCACGACGCCGATCATCTGCACCATCGTCACGGCCCGGTAGAGCCAGTCGTCGGTGGCGAACGCGGAGGCGAACCAGCTGAAGCTGATCCAGGCGATGCTGATCGCGAACATCGCCAGGACGAACGCGATGACCGCCTGGCCGGCGTGCCCCTCGGCGACCATCTCGGCGAACTGGAACGCCGCCGTGCCGACGGCGACCACGAAGGTGAGGTCGAACAGCAGCTCCAGCGGCGAGGCGGTCCGGCCGTGCTCTTCCGGGTCACGACCGGTCATGGGGACCAGCCGTCGCGACAGACCGAGCTTGCCGGGCCTGTCGGCGGGTGGGGAATCATTCATGTGCAGCAGTATTTCTGACGCTGCCCCTGCCGGCCCGGCCGCCCTGCCGACGCAGAGCACTCCGGCGACAACGGCGAAACACTGTACCCGCCCGGCCCCAGCGGCATCGTGGGATGCGGCCATTCGGGCAGCCGTCTCTCCTGGACGTACCTTCGCGCTCGGTCCCTGACGTGCCCGTCGGTGTCTGCCAGCAGCACGGCCGCCGGCTCCGGTTGCCAGGCCGTCCTCGAATGCCGAGCAGTACCTCGCGGCCCTCGCAGACTCGGAGTGGGGCCGCCGCGAGCGTCACAGCCTGAGGTAGCACCCGGGCCCGTTGGTCCCATGAACACCAGCTCCTGCCCGTCGCGTTGGCGGACCCGACGGGCAGGAGCTGGTTGGTGAACCCGCGACCGTGTGTAGGTTCAGGCCGTGAGCTTCCTGAAGACTGCCTCGAAGCGGTCGAGGGTGTCGTCGTCGACCTGCACGAGGCCCCGGCGCGATGGCAGCCCGGGCCCCGTCTTGACCAAGGGCCCTGCGCGCGGGACGGTCAGATGCGCAACTACGCGCCACCGCCTCGCCTCGGAGAGGATCATGGCGTTACTTTTCTTCGGCACGGACCCGAACTCGGGCGGAGGGAACTGCCCGGCGGTGTGGGTGGACACCGAGACCGCCCAGGGCCCGGAACTGGTTCTGCAGGGCAAGTTAGCCGACGCGTCGACCCGGGCCGCGTGCCGTCAGGACAGTCCGCCCGCGGACGACGAAGGGATCGTCCGGATCCCGCTCAGCATGGTGGAGCAGAGCAGGAGGGCGTGCGATGCCGCAGAGGCCGTCGGCACCCAGCTTTGAGGATCTGCTCGACTCCGCCCAGCACCACGCCCCGCACCTGGAGCTCCGCGACGTGTACGCCGTGGGGGAGGAGCGCGAGGTCTTCGAGGCGTTCCTGCGGGACGGGAGCGTGCCCGCGGACGACTCGGAGTATTGGAGCGGCTGGCTGCCGCTGGTGGAACGTTCCGTCGCCCGCGGGGTGAAGGCCCGCCGGGCCCGGATCGTATCCGAGCCCGTCACCGACTACCTCCGCTTCGAGCACGCCATCACCGACGCCAACTGCCGCGCCGGCGAACAGGTCCGCTGGCTGCCCCGCCGCCGCGCCTCCACCCTCGCCCTGCCCGGCAACGACTTCTGGCTCATCGACGACCGGATCGTGCGCTGGAACCTGTTCTCCGGCGACGGCCAGGCCCTCGAGCCCGACCACACCGACGACCCGCAGGCCATCAAGCTGTGTGCCGAGGCGTTCCGCGCCGTGTGGGACCTGGCCACCGACCACGCCGACTACCGCATCTGACCGACGTACAACCCAAGGGCCCTGCACCTCATGACGACCGCCCCCCTCGTCCAGCGCACAGGCGGCCCGCGAGGCGCTCGCCGTCCGGCTCACGCACCTGCGCAAGGACGCCGGCCTCACCGGGAAGGAACTCTCCGCCCGGTGCGGCTGGCACTCCGCGAAGACCACCCGCATCCAAAAGGGCGCGGCCGCGCCCTCGGACGTGGACATCCGCACCTGGGGCGCGGCGTGCGGCGCGGACGACCAAGTCGACGACCTCATCGCCGCCGCTCGCGCGGTCGACTCGATGTACATGGAGTGGCGCCGGCTGCACCGCAACGGCATGCGCCAGGTCCAGGAGGACTGGCTCGCCCTCCATGAGTAGACCCGCCACTGCCGCGTCTACCTGTCCAACGTGCCGCCGGGCTTCCTCCAGACCCCGGTGTTCGCGGCCGCCCTCATGCAGCAGATCACCCGCTTCCAGGGCACCCCCGACGACGTCGCCGAAGCCGTCGCCGCCCGGGTCACCCGCTCCCGGTTCCTCTACGAAGGCGGCCACCGCTACGTCGTGCTCATGCTAGGGCAGGTGGGACGGTCACGACCCGGGGCAGAGACCCGTACGCATGGAGCTGCGCATCAGCGCCAGCCGCGTGGACGTCGTCGTCTGGGACAGCGCACCCGCCGGCCCGCCGGCCCGCCGGCCCGGCGGCCCGGCGGCCCGGGCCGCCGGGACGGGCCGTGTGGGTCAGCACTGCAGGGAGATCATCAAGGCCGTCAGCGAGGAGCTGTTCATCGAGCACGAACCGGTCGGCAAGCGCATTCCGGCCCGCATCACCCTGGCCTACGCCCCCAGCCTGGCGTAGAGGCCGAAGTGGAGGCCACCGGTATCCCCGATGTGCCGCGCGCCGTCGCCGAGCTCGGCACCCCGGAGCCCGGCGCGGGCGAGCTGCTGGTGAAGGGCGCTGTCTCATCGGTGAACGACTTCGACCTGTCGGTCGTCTCGGGCCGGCTGGAGGTGGCCCACCGGATCCCCGCCGAGCAGCCGACCGGGCCCGGACGGCCGACCTCGCCGCGACGCGCACCGAGTCCCCCTGATCAAGAAGCTCGGGCACCGCCCGCCTCCCGGCCGCCGACAGCAACGACACCGCTGTAGATCCTCTGCGGCTGGGCCCGCTGTCGGTCACACAGCCCACGACCAACCGGTATTCATGAAGGTGCCTGTCGGTGCATACTCGGAGGCATGGCAGACACCACAGTGAAGGTCAGCTCCGAGACTAAAGACCGGTTGGCCGCCGTCGCCGAGGCGCACGGTATGAGCTTGCGTGCGTTCCTGGCGGACCTGGCCGTCCAGGAGGAGAACCACTTGAAGCTGACCCGGGCGACCGCAGTGTTCCGTGAGGTCACTGGGAGGCCGGGCATCGCCGAGGCGTTCGATACCGCGTTCCCCGACGACGCCCCAGCTCCCCAAGATGCTGCACGCCGGGCGGCCTGACCTTGGAACTGCACGTTGACCTCCGGTGGCTTCTCGACCGCCAGGAGGAAATCCTCGGCAAGGAGCTCGGCGTCCGTGACTGGTCGGGCCTGGTGGCCGCCGTCGCACGGCACAAGGCGAACACCCCCGGTCTCGACGCCGGTGAGCCTGATGCCTACTGGCGCGCCGCGGCGCTGCTGGATGCCCTGGTATTGCTGCGGCCACTGCCGGCCCGCAACGCGTTCTTTGCTTACGGCGTGGCGGTGGCGTACATCCGGGCCTCCGGAGCGAGTGTCGACGACGCCTTCGAGCCGTGGGAGACGCTGATCCGCGACGTCCGAGGACTGCGGCTGTCGGTGTATGACATCGCCGACCGGCTGCGGTCGATGCAGCCGCTCCTCTGACCAGGGACCCGATCTCCACATCGTCTGTTCGTCGGTACGAGGCCCCTGCACTCGGCAAGGCGCCCTCACCCCTCTCTCGCGCTCAGTGCCTCGCCGACGCGGGATCACCGAGCACGCCTGAGACCCTTCTCTGCACAACCCTCAGGTGCTGACTCCTGCTCCGGTTGGATGTCGGCACGCCCCGAGAGAACGGGGCATGGATCCCTCCTTCGTGGCGATCGCCCCTGTGTCATCTCGACGAACCACCACGTACCCGCCACCACGCACCCCAGCAGCAGTCCGTTCAACATGGCCCTTGGCCATGTGGCGTGCTCCGCCCAGCGTTCCATGGCCGTCAGCGCTCCCCAGCTGACCAGCAGGACGCACGCAACCCTTACACGTCGGTGTCTGAACATGCCGACCCGGCTACCCGAGTCAGCAGCGCTCACACCGCTCTCGGGCACCCTCGTCGCAGGAGGCCCCGGGCGCCCTGTCTGCACTGTCGGCCCGACGCGCGGGGGGCAGCCCGCGTGGGGCAGCGTAGAACTTGACACAGAGCCCTGCTCGGAAAGACCGCGCGCGGGGACGCAGGCGAGCGCATGACGCCTCGGCACTCTTCGGCGGTTAACGGCGTATCAGCCGGGCTTGTGGCTTTGTTCGCGAGAACCGGTTCTGGCACAACTTCTGTGGACCTGGCGCGAGGCGGCAGGTCCGTACGCCCTACTGCGTCCTGGTCGGCTGCGGTGCCGACGGGATTTGAACCCGCGAGACAGATGGGAGCAGGCCCGCCCCGTCTCCGTCACTCGCCGTGGGAGGGACCTCGCCCACGGCGATCGCAATGGACCGCTCTGCCACGGCACCGCAGCCTGCGGAAATGCGCGCACTCCCGCTCTGACCAAGCGTAGAGACACCGTTCTTTGCGGACGAATCTTTATCTGGTCGTCGGCAACCGCTGCCACGGGTCCACAGAAGTTGTGCCAGAGCCCGTTCTCGTGGACAAAGCCACAGCTCGATGCCCTCGGCCTGGGCATAGGCGAACACATCGGCGAGGGTCCGTAGCCGCAGGCCAGGACGTTCGGGGACCGCACATCCTCGCTCGGCCAGAAGGGCCCGTATCTCCCCTACGGCCCGGGTGACGGTGGAGTGGTCGACGTCGAACAGCAGGGCGAGGACAGAGAGCGGGAGATCGGGCGGCAGATGGATCAGCGTGGCCACCAGCCGGTCGGTGAAGACCAGCTGATGCCGGGTGCCGGCACCTGCCGCCCGGCTCCTGGCCCCGCCACGTGAGTGGGCACCTATTGGTGGTAAGGGACTTTCCACGTGCCCGCTTCCTACTCGGGTGTGAGTGAGTATCCGTACTCTGACGTGGGGCGGGGGGCTGCCGGGAGGCTGGGGTCATGACGAACGAACCGCGCAATCCCGTTCCCCTGTCGATGACGACCGTGCTGCTTGCCGGTGTGGCGGTGGTGATGTGGGCGGTCTGGTTGGGGTGGGACCAGCACCGTGACGTACACCCCGACGGCTCTACGACCGGCCCCTACGAGGCGTGGCAGGTGATCGGGCTGGGGCTGGGTCTGCTGGTACCGGTGTGCTGGGCGGCGTTCCGGGGGCACGTCGTGGCCGCGGCGCTGGGCACCTCCGGCGGTCTGGCCCTGGCCGCAGCCTACGACTGGTCGGACGACGCCAGTGGCCTGTTCGTGATCAGTGTGGGGATGGTGATGATCGGGAGCGTGGCCGCGACCGGTCTCGCCGCGGTCCTGACCTCCGCCCTCCACAAGGCAGTGGCCGGAGCCGGCCGCCCCGGTCACTGACCCCAGCGGCACGCCTCCCCAACCGCCTTGCCTCGCCTAGAGCCGCAGGTCAAGAAGCCTATTGCCCGCGCCTGCGGAGATGAATGCCCGTTCCTCCCCGGAGCCCGCCGCACTCATACCACTCAACTCCGAGTTCCCGGAGCGCGTCGCGTTGCTCCGCGGTGAGTTTGTCGCGTCGGGTTTTGGTGTGGGAGACCCATACACCCAGCTTCACAGGCACCGGTTCCGTCTGGCTGTCGACGGTGATCTCCTCGTCGTGGGCGCGGGGTACGGGCCGGCGGGCGCCTTCCCGTTCCACCCACTGCGTGAGGGCGGTCAGGCCGCGTTGGAACGCCTGCTGTGCCTTGCTTGGCCCCCTTCGCCCCGCAGCTGGCCGCAGGGGCGGGAGAGGGCGCCTTGTCGGGCTGCACGCCCAGCTTCGACAGCCGCTGCTGCTGTTCGGTCGACAGTTGCGCCCAGGTGACCGGGTTCTTCTGCCGCTCTAGCCACCTGCCGATGCCGTCGCCGTCAAAGACGACGCCCGGGGCGATGTGGGGCAGGACGCCGCCGGGTTCGTCGGTGGCGAGGTCGGTGAGGACGCGGTGGTGGCGTTACCAGTCCAGTGGCCAGGGGCAGTCCCAGTCCGGGTCGATCGCTGTCAGCTGCGCCGCGCGCAGTGCGGCCCGCTCGGGGTTCTTCCCGAGGCCGCTTTTGCGCCTCAGGTTGGCGAGGATGGTTTCGCTGATGAAAACGGGGTTCTGGCACACATTCCGTGAGAACGATCTACAAGGTTTCGCCACGGTGATGCCGCATCATCTGGGACCGTGGTGCGGTGTCATGACCTCGTTGGTGACCTGTTTCCGCATGTCAGAGCGTTGCTGCTGGAGCGCGTGTTCTTCGAGTGCGGGGTGGTCCGCCTGGTCGCGAGAACGCAGCCGATCGGAGTCGCTTGCCCCGCGTGTGCGGCAGTGTCCAATCGGGTCCACAGCGTGTACGAGAGACGCCTTGAGGACACGCCAGTCGGTGATCGGCCAGTCGTCATCGAACTGACGGTGCGACGTCTGTATTGCGAGAACTCCGCTTGCCCGCGCCGTACGTTCGCTGAACAGGTCGAAGGGCTGACCATTCGCTATGGGCGTCGAACCCCCTCCTCCCGGCGTCTCCTGGAGGCGGTCGCGGTCGCGCTCGCCGGTCGCGCCGGTGCCCGTCTGGCAGCCGCCCTGCGCATAAGGTGAGCCGGACAACGCTCCTGCGGGCGATCATGGCCTTGCCCGATCCCGTGTGGGCCGTCCCGAAAGTCCTGGGGGTCGACAACTTCGCCACCCGCCGCGGGCATCATTACGGGACCGTCCTCATTGACTGCGAGACTGGTCAGCCTTTCGACCTGCTTACCGGGCGGGACGCCGCCGCCCTGGCGGGCTGGCTGCGCGAGCATCCCGGCGCCGAGATCATCTGCCGTGACCGGGCCGGTTCTTACGCCGATGGCGCCCACACCGGTGCCCCCAAGGCGGTCCAGGTGGCCGACCGGTTCCACCTCTGGCAGAACCTCGGCACCGCCGTCGAAGCCAGCATCCGGCTCCACAGCAAATGCTTCAAGACGGCCGTCACCAGCCCTGATGGCCCGACGGACGATGGCGACACCTTGGATGCGACGAAGGCGATGCCGCCGATCGAGGCCCGCATCCGAGAGCGCCATGCGGCCATCCACGCCCTGCTGGCCCAGGGGCACGGCATCCGCGAGATCGCCAGAGAACTGCACATCGGCGGCAACACCGTCCGCCGCAACGCCCGCGCGGCAGTCCCCGAACAGCTGCTGACCGGACGCCACCAGCCCCGGCCCAGCCGGCTTGACCCCTACAAGCCCCACCTGGACAAACGCTGGGCCGAAGGCCACACCAACGCCATCCAGCTGCATGCCGAGCTCCAAGCCCTCGGCTATCGCGGGAGCTACCAGATCATCAGTGACTACCTGCGATCGAGGCGCCGACGACGCATCCGCGTCGTCCCACTCCCGCCACCGGGAATCCGCCGGGTCACCGGCTGGATGATGCGACACCCCGAGCGCCTGGGCAACGAGGAACGTGAGCAGTTCGCCGCTGTCCTCGCCCGCTGCCCTGAGATGAAGGCCCTTCACGCGCACGTCCGCGGTTTCGCGGAGATCCTTCAAAGCCGCTCCGGCCAACACCTCAAGAACTGGATCACCGCCACCCGCACCGCGGACCTGCCCCGGCTGCACGCGTTCGCCACCAGTCTGGAGAAAGACTGGGACGCCGTCGTCCAGGGCCTGAGCACCCGCTGGAAATCCGGACCCGTCGAGGGCTGTGTCAACCACATCAAGATGATCAAACGCCAGATGTTCGGATGAGCCAAGCTCCCCCTACTTCGCAAACGTGTCCTCCTCACCGCAGCACAAGCCGGCCACCGTCACCCGTTCCGCCCTTGATAGAACTGCCTCATGAGTTCGAACGATGACCGGATCGTGCAGGTCGAGCACCACTTCGGAGTCCGTTTTCCCCAGGACTACCGGGACTTCCTGAGCACTACAGGCAGTCTGAGTCAGTTCGTTCCTCCCGCTGACGACTTCCTGGTGATCGACGAGCTGGACGAGCTCATCGGCATCAACGAGGCAGGCGAATTCCAGAAGTGCTTCCCCGGCGCCGTCGTCATCGGCGGAGACGGAAGTCGCGAGCTGCTTGCCTACGACTTCCGCCAGGACACCCCGCCTCTGGTGACACTCGACGTCTCCGCGGAAGACTGGTCATCGGCCATCCACCAGGCAGCGTCCCTCTCCGCCCTGCTGGATCAGTTCCCTCAAACCGGGTGGAAATGGGACGACACCGATGCCTCGCTCTCCTGACCACTGCCCTTACGGAATGTGTGCCAGAACCGAAAACGGACAGCGTTTGTCGACGGCTTTGGGAGGCAGTCGGTGATCACTGTGCCCCGACATGTCGACGAGTTTTGACGGCGCCGGAGGACTCCGTGGCTGCCGCTTGCATCCAGAAGCCCTCGCGAGGTCAGACCACGGATGGCGCCTTGGGTCGGTCGGGACGATCGCGTGCTCATCGAAGAGCTGTTCAAGGGCTTCGTGGCCGTGCTGCCGGCGGTATGCCATCTCGGCTGCGGTGACCGGCAGAACCCAGAGGATGCGGGCATCGCCGTCGGGCAGGGGGCAGTGCTCCAGGTCAGGGCCGTGGAGGTAGGGAAGGCTGATCAGCAGGTGGTCGCAGTGGGACCCGGGCAGCTACGGCTCCCCGATGGGCAGGCTGTGCTCGAGATCGAGGTGGTGATCGGCGTGATAGTAGGCAGTCATGGCCAGGAGATCAGCGAAGCGTTCGTCGCGGCCGAGCGCGGTAAGGGCAAACACGAGGCCGTGACCGTCCATCTCGACCGTGGGCCAGCAGCCGACGGTGATGTAGGCCCGGCTATCGGCTCGTGGTCCCGGGCTGACGGTAAGGATCCTGAGGTCTGGAACTGCTTCTCTTCGCCCAGGTCCGAGGTCGTAGTCGTTGACCGTGATCTCATGGCCGGTGAAGAAGCCGCGAGCTGCGTCGGGGGAAAGGTTCGGCCGGCCGGTTTTCCCGCTTGTGCGGGCGAGTTGATGGTGTGGGTGTTTTGTCTGTTTCGGTGAAAGTGGTGTGAGGCGAGACCAGTGCGCCGTAAAGTCGCAGGTCACGCAGTCTGCTTCCCGCTTGTGCGGGGATGGTCCCAACCTGGCGACACAGGTTCACATCCTGTCCCCCGCTATTTGGCCGGCGCTGTATTCGGAGACTTCTTCACGTCACGGCGCGCCGACACGCTCTGAAAACCCGTAGGGCCCCGACCGGGGGAGTGGCCGGGGCCCTACGGGATGTGGGGTGGCTTAATGCCGGAAGGTGTCCTTGATGTCTTCCTTGGCCTGGCGTGCGTGGCCCTTGGTCTGGTCGGCGCGGCCTTCGGCGGCCATGCGCTCGTTGCCGACGGCGCGGCCTACGGTCTCCTTGACCTTGCCCTTGGCCTGCTCGGTATGGGCCTTGCTCTTCTCCGTGCCCGACATCGGGACCTCCTCGTGAAGCAACCGGATTGGTCTTGCCCCCCGCCTACTCGCCCCCGCCCGTCCTAAACACTCACCACCGGCATGACTCACTTCTCCATCCGGCTTCAAGCACACCGCTGACAGCGGAGCGTGCCCCCGCGGCCGCGGCCCTGACGCCGGCAGCTCGCGGCGTTGGACCTGTCACCGAGGATCCGGGAACTACCCTGACCGACTGCCTCCCGCTCGTGTGGGGATGGCCCCATCGCCTGGATGGACCGGGCGAGAGTGTCACCCTGCTCCCCGCGCGCGGGGATGGCCCCCGGCTCTTCGACGCCTACCTGAGCAGCCTCCGCTGCTCCCCGCACGCGCGGGGGTGGTTCCCGCAGACCGAGTGGGAGAAGAAGGAACTCGGCTTGTTCCCTGTTTGTGTGGGGGGTGGTTTTTGCTCTTCCGGGGGTGATCTCCTTCATTTTTAGGGGTTGTAGCGGCCGGGGTGTGAGCCGGGTGACTGTCTTGTCAGGGTTCCCCTGACGTCCATATTCTGTCAGGGGAACCCTGACAGAACGGGAAGGTCGCCATGTCAGTCACTGCACAGTCCGAGGACCCCACCCACTGCTCCTTCTGCGGGAAGCCGGGCTCCGAGGTCGGCAAGCTGGTCTCGGGACCCGGTGTCTACATCTGCGGCGAGTGCGTGGCACTGGCGGAGCGGATCGTTGCCGGGACGATCGGGGAGCCTTCGGCGCAGGGTATCCGCGCCTGGATCTCCATGACGGACGAAGAGATCTTGAACCATCTCCCTCGTGTCGCCGCGGAAATCGACCGAGCCGAGGCTGAGCTGCGCCTGTGGGTTCAGGAACTGCGGCGACGTGGGGTGACCTGGACGCGGATCGGCGAGACCTTCGGCATCACTCGTCAGTCTGCGTGGGAACGCTTCTCCGGCGAAGAGTGACAGGCGGAGGCCGGCGCAAAGCCACTGCTCTTTGTGTGCACGGGTCGAGTTGAGAGTTTTGACCGGTTTAGGGGTTTCGGGGAAAGTGATGCGGAACAGATCTAGCGCACCGTAAAGCCGCAGGTCACACAGTCTGCTCCCCGCACTCGCGGGAATGGCCCCGTACGCCGGCGTCATGGTCGGCGGAGAGAAGCTGCTCCCCGCACTCGCGGGGTGGTCCCTGGCCGAGGTCACCCTCGGACCCAAGACCGAACTGCCCCCCGCGCCCGTGGGGATGGTCCCATGCCTGAGCTGCTGCGGATCTGGCGTACCGTCTGTTCCCTGTGCCCACGGGGATGGCCCTGGCAACAACGTCTTGGCCGGTAAGTCGATGCTCTGCTCCGTGTTCGACTGCTCCCCGCCTGCGCGGGGATGACCCCTACTCGTTCCGGCTACAGTCCGAGGCTCCCGGCCCCGGACTCTGCTCCCCGCACCTGCGGGGATAGTCCCGTGATCCAGCGCAAGGCCGGTACGGTCTCGTACTGCTCCCCGCATCCGTGGGGATGGCCCCCACGCCCACGACGCCTTGCGTGCCGAGGGGTGCTGCTTCCCGCCTCGCGGGGGGTGGTTCTATCGTGCGCCGACTGTGCCGGGTGTCTGGACGCTGCTCCTCTTATGCGGTTTCCGCATATACGCCCCGGGGCTCAGGCTTGGTGCCTGTGCCGTTCTTCCTCGCCGCTTCTCCACTCGCCCGCGATTCTTGTGTCGGGCCGGCCGTCTCGTTCCTGCCTCCTCACACTCAGCCCCCGGTCTCTGACTCACTGACCCGGCCCCTGCCTCCTTGCTGCACCCCGGGGGTGTCACTTCGGCCCCCCGGGGATGTCCTGCCCCCTTATTGCGGGGCTCCTGACGCGGCCTTGGAACCGGCCCGACGCCCTCTTGTGCCTTGTGGCGGGCTCTCCATGGCCCTGAGGTTTGGGGAGTGTGATTCAGGCCCGCAGGGCCTGGTCCTGCCTGTTCTTGCCTGGATGGTGGACGGGGGAGCGGGGGATGTGGGGTCCGCATACGGGTGGTTTGCGTTTTCTGCATACGCAGGGAGTGTTTCCCGAGGTCGAGGATTACTACCCCGGGGACAACGGCCCGCGATTGCTTCTATGCCAACCAGGAGAGCCGCCGGTTTCCGCCCCCGCCGGTTTCCGCGCCGGGGCGCCTGTGTTCTGTGGGCCGTTGCATCCCGCTCCGGTCGGCCAGGTCTACCCCCCGGGCGAAGCGCGCCCTGCACGCCGCACTGTTTCCTGGTACCTCTGGCGGCCTGCTGCGCCTGCGGAAGCCGCTGCCCGCGGCCCCGGCCCTTTTGTGGTGTGGGGGTGTGGGCAAGCGGGGGCCTGTGAGCCTCTCAGGCTGTTGTCCCAGGTGGATGGGCGGGTTGAGAGCTTGTGTGGGCAGGCTCACCGTGGCCGTGTCCTGCAGCCAGCCACGTGGTCCAGGGTGGGCAGGCCACCTTCTGCCCGGCAGCCGGACGTACCGGTTCCCGCCCCGTCGTCGCACGGGACCCTGCTGCGCCCTGTTCTTCCCGGAGGTCAGAGATTCTGCATCGGTCGTGGCTCGGTGCTGTATGCCGGGCCTGGTGGGCGTGCGGGTGGCGCTGGACGCCCCTGGCGGGCGCGGGGGAGTGGGGCATGTGTGGGTTCGTCTTAGAGCTCCTAACAAAGGCGTTGGACGTGTCGGTGGGTGATCAGGCAGGTCGCGAGGCCGAGGAAGGCTTCGTGGATGTCGTCGCGTCGTTCCCACCGGACGCGCAGGCGCCGGAAGCCGTGCAGCCAGGCGATCGTCCGCTCGACGACCCAGCGGTGGACGCCGCGGCGGGCGATCACGGGTTTGACTCCGGTCGCCCAGACCAGGCGGCGGTACTTGTCGTGGTCGTGGCCGCGGTCGGCAAGGAGGGTGTCGGGGCGTCTGCGGGGTCGGCCGACGAGGCCGGCGACCGACGGGATCTTGTTCAGCAGGGGCATCAACTGGGTGACGTCGTTGCGGTTCCCGCCGGTCAGCGACACCGCCAGCGAGATGCCCTGGCCGTCGACGAGGACGTGGTGTTTGCTGCCCGGAGGTGCTCGGTCGACCGGGCTGGGCCCGCTTTTGGGCCCCGTCGAGCGGCCCGGACATGGGTGGTGTGAGTGGGTGGTGGGGTGGCTGTGGGTGGGCGTCAGCGGGATTGCGGTGTTGATGTCCTGGTAGTGGGTGTGGGGTGGGGGTTGTGGTCGCTGTCATGGGGTGACCAAGCTGCTGTTGTGAGATGGCTGGCAGATGGGTTGTTGGCTGTCATGGGTTTCGCTGTTCCTATGGGAGGGGCGGGCAGGGTCGGGTGGGCTGGGCTGTATGACGGTTCACGAGACGGCGGGTGTGGCCGAGGACGTGGCGGGACCGGCTGGGGCGACGCGGGCCGGGGGTGTGTCGTTGGCGCGGGGTGCGGTGGTCCGGCGGCTGCTTGCGGTGGACGGGGAGGGGACGCTGACCGCGTTGCATGTGCGGATCGCGGCGGAGCTGGCGGGGGTGTCGGAGCGGACGGTGTGGCGGTGGCTGGCCGATCGACGCCGGGGCCATTGCCGAGGTCCACACCCGAGCTTCGAGACTGTCGGCTACGAGCGGTGGTTGCGCCTGGCCGGATGCTAGCCGCGGCCCTCCTCCCTTTCGCCGTCCTGCTGACTCGAGGCGATGTAGGGCCCGTAAGCCTTCGGCCCGACTCGCTTGTCTGCTCTCGCACTGGCGTGTTCAACGACGGGATCTCACCGCCCTCCAGAGTGGGCTGCTCTGGTCCTGTTCCTTGAGGCGGGCCTGGTGGGGGAGGGGGCCGGGGTGTGAGTGACGGGAGCGACTGGGATTCACGGTTGGTTGTCTGTACGTACCGGGGTGCGTGTGGCCGGCCTGCGGCTGGTCGTTCTTCGTCACCGTATGCGGCTTCCGCATCTTCCGGGGATCGCTCTCCAGGGTTTGCGTTTTCCGCATACGTGCAGGTCCGGTGGGTGTGGGTGTTTTCGTTTTCTGCATACGCAGCTTGAAGTCCCTGACGCCCCTATTCTCGCCCTGCCCTGGCCCGTTGCAGCTCTCGCTGTTCTGCGGGTCTGGGTACCGCGGAGCCCGTCGGGTGCACGACCCCTCAGGGCCGGCCACAACCCTGCACCCCAGCCCGGCGCTGCCAGCCACGGGCCCCGGCTGCGCCCCGGTGGTGGCGGCCTTGCCCCGTCTTGCGGGGGACTCCTGTCGTCGCCCGGTTCATCTGTAGCCCGCGGCGCCTCGACGTCCTGTGCGACCTGTGGGGTGCGGGGCCGCAGGCCCCGTGCTTCTTGCTCGTCTTAGTCTTTGAGAGGGGCGATGCTCGGCATGGGTGATGGGTTGTCTTATGTGCCTTGTGTAGGGGGTGGTGATGTGGCACCAGGAGGCTTTGGTGGTGCGGTTTTTGCGTTCTCGTCATGTGGCTGTCTGGTGGTGGGGGTTGATGGCGGGCGCAGTTTTGTGGTCTCGGCATGCTCTTCCGGCTTCGGAACATCGCACGTCCACTCTGAGGACGCCGCGCATGATCACTTTTGGTATAGACCACTTGAGATCGGGATACACTGCCGCACTCTACTTAGAGTGACAACTCCTCTCGTGGACCGAGGGAACTCCTGAGCGCCGGCTGAGCGGCCCAGACGCCTCTTGGAGTCTTCCAGGGGCGAAGTGAAAGCATCCCGTGCTGGCCGATCCCGCAGGGATCGGCATCCTGAACCCGTCACCCAACAACCCATCAACAACCAAGAAATACATCTTACTTACCACACCACAACCCGCCGCGGGCAGGCGCCAAACCACATACCAGCCCCACCCCACAACCCGCACTCCTCGACTCACCTCACCACCCCGCAGACACCGAAGGTGACTGCCCCTCAGGTAGTCAGCCGAGCGCCGCGCAGCGGCGCCGCGGCACTGGGAGTGACGCAGTCACTCCGCGTCGTGTCTCCGCAGGAGACCGCGCGC
>NZ_JBWKCA010000033.1:0-67712 GCF_056436715.1 Streptomyces sp. NPDC043176 | reverse complement strand
CCGCAGTCATCTGGCACAACCGGACCAACGGAACACCGCTGACCAGGTCACTTACCGCCTACGACCACTGACCAACTTCGGACTTACTCGTCTAGGTCGGGGACCGGCGCGGGGTGGTCGCGCTCGGACATGAGCGCTCCTCTCCGTAGTGAAGTCGCTACTGGGAGACATCAGCGTGACCTATATGCGGCAGGTCTTCAAATCTTCAACGGATACCTCCGGAAGGAGAGTTGCGGTCAACCGCAAGGAACTGGACCCGGACGGCGGACTGGAGACGGCCTACGGCGCGCGTTTGCGCAGGCAGAGGGAGGATCGAGGCCGGAAGCAGGAGGATCTGGCGGCGCGCATCGCCTACTCGGGCAAGCACGTTTCCGCCGTCGAGACCGCCCACACATCTCCAACTCTCAAAATGTCGCGGGAGATCGACTCCGCCCTCGGCCTGGCGGGGACCGCCCAGTCGTTCGAGCGCGAGTGGCAGAAGATGAGGGCCGGGGTGTTTCTGGAGGGCTTCCCCGAGTACGTCCGCTACGAGCGCCAGGCCGTCGAGATCCGCATGTTCGAGATCGGGGTCGTACCAGTCCCTCTCCAGACGCCTCGGTACGCACAAGCGCTGGCGGCGGGCTCCGGCAGGCGCGGAAGCGTCACTGCGGACCAGGCTGGGGAGCGGGGGGACGCGCTCGCCGTTCGCACACCACGGGGGCCCGGCACCGGATCACTCCCGCGCCAGGCCCCCTCCCCACGCCGGGTCAGCCCGTGAAGTCCAGGCGCGCGAGCCGTACGGCCCCGCGCAGGGTGACGCGGAGGTCCGCGACGGCCCGGAGGTCCGCGGGGGCGGTCAGGGTGCGGTAGGCGTACGGGCCGCCGGTCGGGGCCACTTCCAGTCGGGCGAGGACGGTGTCGGGGGTGAGGGAGAGTTCGACGGTGCCTTCGCCGGCGACCGTCACGGCGGCTTGCGTCACGCCGTCGGCGAAGTCGCAGGAGCGGTAGACGAGTGTGCCCTCCTCCTCCGGTCCGGACGGGGTCACCGCGTCGCCGGAGGCCTTCGTGCGGTCGACGACGGCCGTGCCGGACTGCTCGTCGTAGTCGGCCGCGGCGAGGCCGGAGGTGAGGACGGGCCGGGGGCCGGGGGCCGTGCCGGTCAGTTCCACGCGGACCGTGCGGCGGATGTCGCCGCTCGAAGCGCCCGCCTGGATCTTGTACGCGCCGGGCTCCACGACCCACCGGCCGTGGGCCACGTCCCAGTGGCCGAGGGCGGCCAGGGGGACGTCGAAGGAGAGGGTGGCGGAGGCGCCGGGGGCGAGCGGGAGGCGCTGGTGGGCGACGAGTTCGCGGTGGGGGCGGGGGACGGAGGGGGTGACGGCGCGGGCGTAGATCTGGGCGACCTCGTCCGAGGCGACGGGGCCGGTGTTGGTGACGGTGCAGGAGATCCGGACGGTGTCGCCGTCGACGGCGGCGGTGAGTTCCTCGTAGCCGAAGGACGTGTACGACAGGCCGTGGCCGAAGGGGAAGAGGGGGGTGCCGTCGAAGTACAGGTAGGTCTGGCGGCCGCCGATCACGTCGTAGTCGAGCATGTCGGGCAGGTCGGCGTCGGAGGCGTACCAGGTCTGGGGGAGCCGGCCCGCGGGTGAGACGTCGCCGGCGAGGACGCGGGCGAGTGCGGTGCCGGCCGCCTGGCCGCCGTGGGCGGTCCAGAGGAGGGCGGGCAGGGTCGCGGCGGCGTCGGGCACGGCGTAGGGGTAGGAGGAGACGAGGACGAGGGCCGTCCGGGGGTTGGCGGCGTGTGCGGCGCGCCAGAGCCGGTCCTGGTGGGCGGGGAGGGCGAGCGTCGTGCGGTCCTCGGTCTCGCGGCCGTTGACGTGCGGGTCGTTGCCGGCGACGACGACGACCACGTCCGCCGACGCGGCGGCGCGGGCGACGGCCTCCTCGCCGCGTTCGAGGGTCTCCACGGTGAACGTCTCGGCGGAGGCGCGGTCGGCGGCAACCTTCACGCCTTCGGCGGCGACAGAGACGTAGCCCCCCGTCCCGAGGTGCACAAGGAGGTGACCGTCCCCGTGGGCTTCGAGCCGGAACGTCTCCTGCACGACCCAGCCGCCGGGTTCGTCCGCCGAGGCGCGGACGAGGCCGTCCTCGGCGACCGACAGGTAGCGGCCGTCCGGGGCGCGCAGGGTCAGCACCCCGTCGCCCCAGTCGATCAGCGCGAGCTCGGAGCCCTCGGGGTCGGCGGTCAGCGGCGGCAGGTCGGTGCGGCCGGCGACCAGGGCCGGATCGAGGGCGGCCCCGGCGTCGCGTACGGGCTCCGCGGCCCCGGCCTCCGGCACCCGCAGCCGCAGGCCGGACGCGGTGCGCAGCCTGATCCGGTCCACGCCCTCGGCGAAGTCCACCCGGTCGGCGCCGAACCGCTCCCGCAGCCCGTCCAGCGGGGAGGATCGGTGGAGCAGGGCGCCGCTGTACCAGTCCAGCTTGCAGGCGTCGCCGAGGATCCCGACGACCGCGATCCGGCCCGGGTCGGCGGCGAGCGGGAGCAGGGGCCGTCCTTCGGCCGTCGGCCCGTTGGCGAGCAGGACGACCGCCGCCTCCGCCGTCTCGCGGGCGAGCTCCCGGTGCTCGGGGGTGTCGAAGCGGTCCTCGTCGGCGTACGGGCCGGAGTCCGGGTCGAACTCGCCGAGCAGACACCGCACGGTCAGCTGTCGTCGTACCGCCCGGTCGACGTCCTCGGGGCCGATCAGGCCGCGCTCCAGGGCCCCGCGCAGCCGGCCCAGGATGACGGAGCCGTCCGTGCCGTGGTCGGTGAAGGAGTCGACGCCGGCGTGCAGCGCGGCCGCCACGGCCTCCTCGTGGGTCGCGAAGTAGGCCTGGGAGTCGGCCAGGTTGGACGGCGCGCCCGCGTCCGAGCAGACGAGCAGCTCCTGGTCCGTCCAGGTGCGCAGCTCCGTCTCCAGGTACGGGGAGAGGTGGTTGGGGCGGCCGTTGACCAGGTTGTACGCGGGCATCACTCCCGCGACCGCGCCGGCCTCGACGGCGCCGCGGAAGGCCGGCAGGTCGTACTCGTGCAGGACCCGGGGCCGTACGGAGGCGGAGGAGGTGTCGCGCGCCGCCTCGTTGTTGTGGGCCAGCCAGTGCTTGAGGACGGGCGCGGTGCGCCAGTACAGCGGGTGGTCGCCGCGCAGCCCCCGGGTGAACGCGGTGGCGGTCGCGGACGTCAGGAGGGGGTCCTCGGAGTAGCCCTCCTCGCCGCGTCCCCACAGCGGGTTGCGGAGCAGGTTCACGGTGGGCGCCCACACGTTGAGGCCGACCCGGTCGTCCTTGGCGCGCATCGCGCGCGCCTCGCGGGACACGGCCTCGCCGACCTGGCGCACGAGCTCGGGATGCCAGGTCGCCCCGAGGCCGACGGCCTGCGGGAACACGGTGGCGGGGCCCATCCAGGCGACGCCGTGCAGGGCCTCCTGGCCGGTGCGGAAGGCGGCGAGGCCGAGGCGTTCGACGCCGGGCGTGAACTGGTGCAGCAGGGCGAGGCGTTCGTCGGCGGTGAGCCGGCCGAGGAGGTCGTCGACGCGCCGGGCGACGGGGAGGGCGGGGTCACGGAAGGGCGGCCGGTCTGCGGTCACGTGCGGATCCCTTGGCAGAGGACGGGAGGGAGGTTTTCGAAGCGCTTCGATGCTCTGTGGGCCGAGAGTGGGTGTCAAGGCGTGAAAGCGGCCCATTTCCCTTGCGCTCAGGGGGTCTTGGAGACTCGTCGGAGCCGTGTGAACCCCGAGAATCTCGGCAGCTGCTCTTGCCGCGCCTGGGGCGGTCACTTAACCTCGCAGCAACATCGAAGCGCTTCGACTCAACGGTCGACGGCGCCCGGGGCCCCGCCCCGCCAGATCCATCTCCACCACCGCAGCCGGCCGGCGCCCCCCTCGGTCGCCGTATGCCCTGGCGCGTGCCATGAAGGGTTGACGCAATGACGCCGAACGCCGTCTCCACGGGCTCCCGGAGATCCACCCCGAGCCGCAGGAGCTTCCTCACGGCCACCGCCGTCGCCGCCGCGGCGGCCGGCGGCGTACCGCTGCTCTCGGCCTGCGGCGGCGGCGCGGACCCCGGGAAGAAGGACGGCACCACCACCGGCAAGGACGCCGCGAGGATCCTGCCCGCGTTCGTCGCCGGCACCGTCGTCACCCCCGACATCGCCCCGAGGAACGGCTCCGCCGCCGGATTCACCCGCGCCGTCCCGAGCGCGGAGCTCAAGGCGTCGGTACCCGTCAAGAAGGGCAAGGGCACCCCGCTCACCGTCATGGCGCCGCTCTGGGGCACCCCGCCGGCCCCCGGCAACCCGTACTACAAGGCCATGGACGAGGCCATCGGTACCGCCGTCACCTGGCAGAACCAGGACGGCAACGTCTACGACCAGAAGCTCGGCGCCGTCCTCGCCTCCAGCGAGATCCCCGACGTCGTCGTCATCCCCGGCTGGAACCTCGGCGGCAAGATCCCGACCGCCGTCAACGCCAAGTTCGAGGACCTCGGTCCGTACCTCTCCGGCGACAAGGTCAAGGCGTACCCCAACCTCGCGGCGATCCCCACCGACGCCTGGCAGCGCTCCATCTTCGGCGGCAAGCTCCGCGGCCTGCCCATGCCGGCCTCGTACGTCACCAACATCGCGCCCTTCTACCGCAAGGACCTCTTCGACGCGAAGGGCTGGCGACTCCCCGGGAGCGCCGACGAGTTCCTCGCCCTCGCCAAGGAGATCACCAGCGCCAAGGCGAAGGTCTGGGCGTGCGGCGACATGACCTGGACCGCGTACAACATGTTCGGCGTGCTGTCCGGCAGCGACAAGGCGCTCGGCTGGAACCTCGTCGACGGCAGGCTGGTCAACCGCATCGAGACGCCGGAGTACCTCGAAGCGCTGGAGTGGACCCGCAAGCTCTTCGACTCCGGGGTCGTCCACCCCGACGAGAAGGCGCAGAACCAGGGCGACACCGGCAACCGCTTCACCGCCGGCCAGGTCCTGATCTACAACAACGACCTCTCCCACTGGTACGCCAAGACCTCCGAACAGGCCGCCCGGAACCCGTCGTTCGCCATGGCCGCGATGGACATCCCGGGCCACGCGGGCGGAGCCCCGAAGCTGTGGGCCACCAACCCCGCGAACATCTGGGCCTTCGTGCGGAAGGGCAGCTCCAAGGCGGTCGTCGAGGACGTCCTGGCCATCGCCGACTTCACCGCCGCCCCCTACGGCACGAAGGAACGCATGCTCACCGACTACGGCGTCGAGGGCGTCCACCACACCGTCAAGGACGGCCTGCCCGTCAAGAACGACGCGGGCAACCTGGAGGTCAACAGCTCCTGGATGTTCGTCGCCAGCCCCGCCCCCTACGTGGCCCACCCCGACACCCCCGACGTCACCAAGGCCATGGTCGAGTGGCAGCAGCGGATGGGCGCCCTCACGGGCAAGTCGTCCTTCTACGGCATGACCGTCACCGAACCGTCCCAGTGGACCGGCCTCATGAACGACTTCGAGCAGCTGGAGAAGGACATCGTCCGCGGCCGCAGGAAGGTCTCCGACATGCAGCAGGCCGTCTCCGAGTGGAAGAGCAAGGGCGGCGACCAGCTGCGCGACTGGTACCGCAAGCTCCTCGACACCACCGGTTCCGCGGCGAGCTGACCGTGACCACGCTCGACACCGAGACGACGGACCCGGCCGCGGAGCCCGGCACGGGCCGCGGCGGGCTCCGCCGCCGTGCCCGGCGCCCGGGACCCGGCGGCGGCCGGGGCCGCGACCGCCGCCCCGAGCGCCGGACCGGGAGGATCCCCCTCGGCCGGCGCCTCCGGCGCGACCGCACGCTCCTCCTCATGACCGTGCCGGCCCTGCTCCTCGTCCTGGTCTTCAACTACATCCCGATCCTCGGGAACGTGGTCGCCTTCCAGGACTACGACCCGTACGTCTCCACCAACGGCGTCACCGCCATGCTGGAGAGCCCCTGGGTCGGCCTCGCCCAGTTCGAACGGGTCTTCTCCGACCCCGGGTTCTGGCACGCCGTCGAGAACACCCTCGTCTTCTTCCTCCTCCAGCTCCTCCTCTTCTTCCCGGTGCCCATCGCGCTCGCGCTGCTCGTCAACAGCGTGCTGCGGCCCCGGGTCAGGGCGGTCGTCCAGGCCGTCCTGTACCTGCCGCACTTCTTCTCCTGGGTGCTCGTCGTCACCGTCTTCCAGCAGATCCTGGGCGGCGCCGGCATCATCGCCCAGACCCTCAGGGAACACGGCCACGAGGGCTTCGACCTCATGACCGACCCGGAGGTCTTCAAGTTCCTCGTCACCGCCGAGGGCATCTGGAAGGACGCCGGGTGGGGCGTCATCGTCTTCCTCGCCGCGCTCGCCGCCGTCAACCAGGACCTGTACGAGGCCGCCGCCATGGACGGCGCCGGCCGGTGGCGCCGCATGTGGCACGTCACCCTTCCCGCGCTGCGGCCGGTCATCGCGCTGCTCCTCGTGCTGCGCGTCGGCGACGCGCTGACCGTCGGCTTCGAACAGCTGCTCCTCCAGCGCGACGCCGTCGGCCCCGGGGCGGCCGAGGTCCTCGACACCTTCGTGTGGTGGACCGGTCTGCGCAGCCAGGACTTCAGCTACGCGGCCGCCGCAGGACTCGTCAAGGGAGTCGTCGGCCTCGTGCTGGTGCTCTCGGCGAACAAGGCCGCCCACCTGATGGGCGAGCAGGGGGTGTACCGCGGATGACACAGCGCACCACGGCCCGGCCCGAGGGCCGGCGACCGGGACCGGGGCGGCCGCGGCGGTCCGCCGGCCGGTGGTCGGCACCCGCCCGACCCGTCTGGGAGGAGCCGCCCGGCCGGGCCGGACTCGCCGCCAAGGGCACCCTGCTCGTCCTGGCCTGCCTCGCGGTCCTCTTCCCGCTCTGGATCGTCGTCGTCACGAGCCTCTCGTCGAAGAAGACGATCACGGAGACCGGCGGCCTGGTGATCGTCCCCCGGGACCTCACCCTCGTCGCCTACCAGGAGCTGCTGAGCGGCGGCCAGGTCACCCGGGCGGCGATCGTCAGCGTCCTGGTGACCGTCACCGGCACCCTCTTCTCGATGACGGTGTCCGTCCTCTGCGCGTACGGCCTCTCCCGGCCCGGCTCGCTCGGCCACCGGTTCATCCTGCTCGTCCTGATGGCCACCATGTTCTTCGGAGCCGGCCTCATCCCCACCTACCTGCTGGTGCAGACCCTCGGCCTCACCGACACGTACCTGGCGCTGATCCTGCCGAGCGCGGTGAGCGTCTTCAACATCCTCGTGCTGCGCGGCTTCTTCATGGGCATCTCGCCCGAACTCGTCGACAGCGCCCGCATCGACGGCGCCGGAGACCTGCGCATCCTCTGGCGGATCGTGATCCCGCTGTCCAGGGCGGTGATCGCCGTCATCACCCTCTTCTACGCGGTGGGCTACTGGAGCGCCTGGTTCAACGCCTCCCTCTACCTCGGCGACCAGAACATGATGCCGCTGCAGAACGTCCTCATCCAGCTCGTGCAGAAGCAGGAGATCCCGGTCGGCCTCGGCCAGGCGGTCAAGGCCGGGAACCTCTCCGGCCTCGCCGTCCAGATGGCCGTGATGGTCCTCGCGCTGCTGCCCGTCGCCGTCCTCTCGCCCTTCGTCCAGAAACACTTCAGGAAGGGCATGCTCACCGGCGCCGTCAAGGGATGAGACCCGAAGCCCCCACCCCCCTACGGAGAGTCAGATGCCGAGCCTCGACGACGTGACCCGGCCGCCCGGCCGCCCGCCCCGCATCCTCTACGGCGGCGACTGGAACCCCGAGCAGTGGCCCGAGGAGACCTGGACCGAGGACGTCCGGCTCATGCGCCGCGCCGGCGTCGCCACCGTCACGCTCGGCGTCTTCTCCTGGTCCCGGCTCGAACCCGCTCCCGGAGAACGCCACTTCGGCTGGCTCGACCGGCTGATGGACCTGACGCACGCCCACGGCATCGGGGTCGTCCTGGCCACGCCCACCTCCTCGCCCCCGCCCTGGATGGGGCGGCTCCACCCGGAGACCCTGCCCCGGGACGAGGACGGGCGGACCGAGTGGTGGGGCTCCCGCCAGCACTTCTCGCACTCCAGCGAGGTGTACCGGCGCCACGCGGCGGCCATCACCGAGGACCTCGCCGCCCGCTACGCCGAACACCCCGCGCTGACCATGTGGCACATCAACAACGAGTACTGCACGCACGACTGGGGCGACGAGGCGGCCCGCACCTTCCGCCACTGGCTCCGGGAGCGCCACGGCACCCTCGACGCCCTCAACACCGCCTGGGGCACCGACTTCTGGGGCCAGCGGTACGGCGACTGGGCCGAGGTCCTGCCACCGCGCCGCGCCCACTACCTGAGGAACCCGGCGCACGTCCTCGACTTCCGCCGCTACACCTCGGACCTGCTCCTGGAGTGCTACCGCGCCGAACGCGACATCGTCCGCCGCCACACCCCGCACCTCCCCGTGACCACCAACCTCATGCCCTTCTGGTCGGGCCAGGACGGCTGGGCCTGGGCGGCGGAGGAGGACGTCGTCTCCGTCGACGTCTACCCCGACCCCCGGGACCCGCACGGCGGCCAGTACAACGCGATGATCGGCGACCTCACCCGCTCCGAGGCCGGCGGCCGGCCGTGGATGGTGATGGAACAGGCCGCCGGAGCCGTCAACTGGCGGGGCGTCAACCACCCCAAGCCGCACGGCCTCAACCGCCTCTGGGCGCTCCAGTCCGTCGCCCACGGGGCCGACGCCGTCTGCTACTTCCAGTGGCGCCAGTCCCGCCAGGGCGCGGAGAAGTTCCACTCCGGCATGCTCGGCCACGCCGGCGAACGCGGCCGCGTCTTCCAGGAGACCGTCCGCATCGGCGAGGACCTCGCCCGCCTCGGCCCCCGCGTCGCCGGCAGCCGCGTCACCGCCGACATCGCCGTCCTCCACGACTGGAACTCCTGGTGGGCCGGCGACCAGGAGGGCGCGCTCTCGCGCCGCGTCGACCACGCCGAGCTCGTCCGCGCCTGGCACCGCGCCCTCTTCGACGCCCACCTCCCCGCCTCCTTCGCCCACCCCCACCACGACCTCTCCGGCCACCGGCTCGTCCTCGTCCCGCACCTCTACCTCCTCGACGACACGGCGATCGAGAACCTCACCGCGTACGTCCGCGGCGGGGGCACCCTCGTCTGCGGCTTCCTCACCGGAGTCGCCGACCAGGACGACCGGGTCAGGCCCGGCGGCGTCGACGCCCGCCTCCGCGCCCTCCTCGGCATCGACCTCCTGCACGAGTGGTGGCCGCTCGACGAGGACGAACACGTCGACTGCGGCACCTTCCGCGGCAGCCTGTGGTCCGAGGAGCTCACCCCCGCCGACGGCACGGAGGTCCTCGCCGCCTACCGGGGCGGCGAGCTCGACGGCATGCCCGCCGTCCTCCGCAACGGCCGCACCCGCTACCTCTCCACCCTTCCCGAGCCCGCCGCCCTGAGCGGGCTGCTCGCCGCAGCCGCCCGCGAGGCCGGGATACGGCCCGTCCTCGACGCCCTGCCCGCGGGCGTCGAGGCCGTCCCGCCGCGGCGAGCTCCTCTTCCTCCTCCACCACGGCCGCGACCCGGTCACCGTGCCGCTGCCCGGCCGCCACCGCGACCTGCTCACCTCCGTCGTGGTCGAGGGGAAGCTGACCCTGGAGCGGTACGGGGTCGCCGTCCTGGAGGAGCACGCCGCCGACGTCCCGGAGGAGCACCCGTGAGCCACGGCACCTGGGAACCCGAGCCCGCCGCCCGCTGGGAGGACGCCTTCCTGACGGGGAACGGCCGACACGGCGCCCTCGTCCACGGCGACCCCGACGACGACCGGGTGACCGTCACCCACCACACCCTCGTACGCCCCGGCGAGGGGTCCGCCGACACCGCGCCGCCCCAACTCGCCGACCGGCTCCCCGCCCTCCAGGACGCGCTCCTCGCCGGGGACGCGACCGCCGCCGAGACGTTCACGGACGGCAGGCCGCTGCGCTGGGTCCAGCCCTTCCACCCCGGCTTCCGCACCCGCGTCCGCCGGGCGCCCGGCACCCCCGCCCGCCCGGTGCGCCGGTCCGTGGACTTCACCACCGGGGTCGTCACCGGCGCCTGCGGGGAGCGGCGCAGCGAGGTCTTCGCCTCCCGCGCCGACGACGTCGTCGTGCAGTACGTCACCGCGCCCGGCCCCTCCGTCGAGATCGACCTCGACCACCGGCTGCCCGGCGCCCCCGCGGACCTCGCGATCGGCCGGGGCGTCGCCACCGCCCGCCGCGAGACCGTCCTCACCCTCTGCGCCCGCTACCCCGACAGCCCCCTCGGCTACACCGGCGTCACCCTCCTCGTCGCCGACGCCGGCCGCACCACCGTCACCGCCTCCGGCATCCGGATCGAGGGCGCGGGACGGCTGCTCCTGCTCACCCGCGTCCGCCGCCACGAGGGAAGCCCCGACCCGGACGGGGAGGCCGAGGCCCTGCGGGCCCTGACCGCCGAAGGCGGCGTCGACCCCGCCGCGGTCCACGCCCGGCTGCTCGCCCGGCACGCCGCCCTGCACGGCGCCGCCTACCGGCGCGTCGCCCTCGACCTCGGGGCGGACGAGGCCGAGCGGGCGCTGCCCGGCTCGGAGCTCCTCCGGCGGCCCCGGAGCCCCGCGCTGCTCGAACGCCTCTTCGCGGCCGGCCGCTACCACCTCCTCTCCTCCTCCGGGATGCTGCCGCCCCGGCTCCCCGGGCTCTGGACGGGGGACTGGGACACCGCCTGGTCCGGGGCGTTCACCACCAACGCGAACCTCAACCTGCAGACGGCCTCCGCCGTCGCCGCCGACCTGCCCGAGGTGACGGAGGCCCACGCGGCACTGGTCGAGGGCCAGGTGGCCGGGTGGCGGGAGAACGCGCGGGCCGTCTTCGGCGCCCGGGGGATCGTCGCGCCCTCCCACACGGACGGCACCACGGGGCACACGTACCACTTCAGCCGCGAGTACCCCCTGCACCTGTGGACCGCGGGCGCCGACTGGCTGCTCAAGTCCCTCCTCGACCACGAGGAGGCGACCGGCCGCCGGTCCCCCCGGACCTCGGCACTCGTGGCCGAACTCGCCGCCTTCTACGAGGACTTCCTCACCCGCAGCGGACCCGACGGGCGCATCGCGATCGTGCCCTCGTACTCCCCGGAGAACCGTCCCGCCGGTGGGAGCTGGGGCGCGGTCAACGCCACCATGGACATCGCCGCCGCCCGGCACGCCCTGCACGCCGCCGCCGACCGGGCACCGGCCGCCGACGCGGCCCGCCTGCGGAGACTCGCCGACCGCCTGCCGCCGTACCGGGTCAACGACGACGGGGCGCTCGCCGAGTGGGCCTGGCCCGGTCTGGGCGACCGCTACGAGCACCGGCACCTCAGCCACCTCTATCCCGTCTGGCCGCTGGACGAGATCGACCCGTACGACACCCCGGCCCTCGCCCGGGCCGCCGGCCGCGCCCTCGAACTGCGCGGCAGCGAGAACGACTCGGCGCACGGACACCTCCACCACGGCCTGGTCGCCGCCCGGCTCGGGGACGCCGCACGCACCGAGGACGCCCTCGACCGGATCCTCACCGGCGACTACTTCCACGCCTCCCTGATGAGCGCGCACTACCCGGCCCGCGACGTCTACAACGCCGACGCCGCGCACGCCCTGCCCGCCCTGCTGATCGAGGCCCTCCTGCGGTCGACGCCCGGGCGGCTCGTCCTGCTGCCCGCACCCCCGGCCCGCTGCCCGGCCGGCCGGATCACCGGCGTACGGACCCGGTTCGGGGCCCGGGTCGACCTGACCTGGTCACCGGGGGCGTACCGCGCGGTCCTCCGCCCCGACCGCGACGCCGACATCGAGGTGCGGAGTCCGGCGGGCACGACCCGGCTCGTCCTGCGGAAGGGGGAGGAGCGCGTCGTGCGCTCCTGAGGCCGCGGGGCGCCCCCTTGAGCCCGCGGGCGCCCCGTCACCTCCCGGGTGCGCGGGGCGGCGGCGGGCCTTCGTCATCTCCCGGGTGTGCGGGGCGGGGGCGGGGGGCCGGAGCTGTCCCGCACGGTGAGGACGGGGGTGAGGAGTTCGACGCCCGCTGCCCCCTCGCCGTCGGGCCGGCCGGCGAGGCGGGCGATCAGCCGCTCGACCGCCCGGCCGCCGAGCTCCTGCGCGGGGATGGCCACCGAGGTCAGGGGCACGGAGGCCTGGGCGGCGATCTGGTCGGCGCACACCGCGACCACCGAGACGTCCTCCGGCACGGCGCGGCCGGTCCGCCGCAGCAGGGCGAGCAGCGGCTCCACGGCCGTCTCGTTCTGGACGACGAAGGCGCTGACGTCCGGCCGTTCGTCGAGGATCCTGGCCAGCACCCCGGCGACGGCGTCGTGGCTGCCCTCGCACGGCCGGTGCAGCAGCCGGACCTCCCGCTCGGCCGCCCTGGACCGCAGGCCGCCCAGGGTCCGTTCGGCGAAGCCCGTGTGCCGCGCGTACACGCCGGGGGACTCGCCGATGACCGCGATCTCACGGTGCCCGAGCCCGGCCAGGTGGTCCACGCACAGCGCGCCGGCCGCCCGGAAGTCCAGGTCGACGCAGTTCAGTCCGGCCGGGTCGGCGGGCAGGCCGACCAGGACGGCGGGCGGTCCCGCCGCGCGCAGCACCGGCAGGCGGCCGTCGTCGAGCTGGACGTCCATCAGGATCACCGCCTCGGCGAGCCCGCTCCCGGTCACCCGGCGCAGCGCCGACGGGCCCTCCTCGCCGGTGAGCAGCAGAACGTCGTAGCCGTGGGCCCGGGCGGCGGTGGCGACGGCGACCGCGATCTCCAGCATCACCGGCACGTACATGTCGGTGCGCAGCGGCACCATCAGCGCGATGATCCGCGAACGACTGCTGGCCAACGCCCTTGCTCCCGCGTGCGGTTGGTAGCCGAGCTGTTCGATGCTCGCCCGCACCCGCAGCCGGGTGCCGGCGGAGATGGGCCGTTTGCCGCTGAGGACGTAGCTCACCGTGCTGGCCGACACTCCGGCGTGCCGGGCGACCTCGGCGAGGGTGACCATCCGCTCTCTCCTGCGGGCCGTGACGGGGTGAATCGCTTCGACGCGGCTCGTCGAATGATCGTTACGGCGACCCGATCCGACGGTAACGCGGGGGAGTTGACGTGTCCAGACCGGTGGCGGGGAAAGTCGAAGCGCTTCGACACGTCTCCGTCGGCCTGAGTGTACCGAACCGTTCAGTCTTGACAATGAACTGGTCGGGGTAGTCCCGTCCTTCCTGTGGCGGCACGGGCCGCCGGCGCTGACGAGGGAGGCGGAGAGATGTTCGCGGTGGTGTACCGGTGGCGCGTGCGTCCCGGCCGGGGGCAGTCGCTCCTCGACGGCCGGCACCGGGTGACCCGGGCGATCCACCAGGAGTGCGGCAGCCACGGTTCCCGGCTCCACCGGGCGGACGACGGCACCTGGGTGGCGTACGCCCGCCGGCCCGACCGGGAGACCCGCGAGAGGTGCGGGACCCCCGACCCCGAGGGCGAGGCGATGATGCGCGAGGCGATCGCCGAGTGCTTCCCGGAGACGCGCCTCGCCGTCGTCGACGACCTGCCGGCCGAACCCGCCGCCGAGGACGCGTTTGCCGGGCCGGCGAACGGCTGACGGGCGCCCGTCAGGAGGCGCCGACCGGGAAGCGGACGAGCGGACCCGGGTCCCGGGAGCCGACCGGGGACATGCCGCCGTCCGCCCCGTGCCGGGCGAGCAGGTCGAGGACGAGCCGGCCGCGCCGGACGCGCTCACGGGCGGTCGCGAGGGCGTGCTCGCGCAGGTGGGCGCCGTACGGGTAGATCCCGGCCGCCCGGCTCAGGCCGAACTTCAGGTACAGCGGCGCGCCCCGGCGGATCAGCTCGGCCACCTCGTACATGCGGACGTAGCCGCCGAGGTCGTCCGGCGCCTCCACGTACAGGTCCATCGGGGCCCGGCTGACCCGCCGGATCTCGGTGAGATGGGCGAGGGTCAGGTCGGAGGGCACGTTGAGCGAGTCGGCGCCGAGCCGCTCGTGGACGGCGTACGCCGCCGGGTTGACCGGCCCGATCAGCGCGGACACCTTGAACGTCGTGTCGGCCGGCAGCACCCCTTCGGCGCGCAGCCGGTGCAGCGTCCAGAGCACCCCCTCGTCGGCGACGAGCAGGCACCGCACGCCCGACTCCGCCGCGCGCACGGCGTCCTCCACACAGCCGGCGAGCCCGTCGTGGCCCCGGGCCCGCAGGCCCGCGCCGCCGGAGTCGGTGCGGGTGGCGGCGCCGGTGTCCCACGTGCCGCGGGGGCCGGTGAACAGGCAGAGCTCGACGGAGCGTTCGCCGCAGGCGGCGACCATCTCGGCGATCTCGCCGTCGGTCAGCATCCAGACGCCGCTGCCCTGGCTCACCCGGTGCACGGGCACGTCGAGCCGTTCGCTCTCCGCCAGGACCGCCGCCAGCGCCTCAGGGCCCTCCACGGAGGGGACCTCGGTGCGCCACAGACCGCCGTCGGGGAAGGCGTGCGGGGAGGAGTCGGCGGGGTCGGCGGCCGGTGCCGGGTGGCCGATACGGCGCAGCGCGTCGTCGCCGGGACGTCGGGAAGCCGGGCGCAGGGTCATCGGAGTCCTCTGTTCGGTGGATCGGACGCGGTACGGGCGGGTGGACGTGCGGGAGTCCGGCGGGACGGGGCGTACGGCTCAGGGGGCGGCCGTACGGCTCAGGGGGCGGGCGTACGGCTCAGGGGCGGCCGTACGGCTCAGGGGACGGGCGTACGGATCAGGGGGCGGGCGTACGGCTCAGGGGAGCAGGAGGACCTTGCCCGTCGCCGGGTCGCCGCCGCCCACCAGGACGATCGCCTCCCCGAACCGCTCCAGCGGGAAGGTGTGGGTGACGAGCGGGGCGGGGTCGAGCAGTCCCAGGGTGAGTGCCCGGACCGCGTCCGCCCAGGCGGCGGAGGAGGCCCCGAAGACGCTGCGGACCTCCAGCTGGCTGACGGAGAGGTGGACCGGGTCGATCCCGGTGGCCCCCGCCGCGAACATGCCGGTGAGCACGACCCGGCCGCCCCGGCGTGCGAGGAGGCAGGAGGAGGCGGCCGTGGCCGGCGCTCCGGCGGTCTCCACGACCAGGTCGAAGCGCCCGGTGTCGCCGTCCGCCTCCCGCGGGGTGAGCGCCCGGGTGGCGCCGAACGCGAGGGCCCGTACGGCCCGTTCGGACCGGGGGTCGACGACGGTCAGTTCGGCGGGGGAGGAGGTGGCGAGCCACTGGGCGGCGAGCAGGCCGAGGGTGCCCGCCCCCACGACGGCGATCCGCTCGCCCGGGCGCGGCCGGCCCGCCCGTACGGCGGCGGCGACGACCGCGGCGGGTTCGAGGAGCGCGGCGGCCCGCGGGTCCACGCCGTCCGGCAGCGGATGCAACAGGCGGGCCGGGACCACCAGGTGGTCGGCGAAGGCGCCCGGCTCGGTGAAGCCGGTCTCGGCGTACCCGGCCGTGCACAGGCTGGTCTCGCCGTACCGGCAGCGCTCGCACGTGCCGCAGGACCGGAAGCCCTCGGCGACGCACGGCCGGCCCGGGAGCGCCGGGTCGACACCGGCGCCCACCGCCTCCACGGTCCCGGACCACTCGTGCCCGGGTACGACCGGGTAGCGGACGTAGTCGGGCGCCCGGCGTCCCTCGTACACCTCGCGGTCGCTCATGCAGATCCCGGCGGCGGCGACCCGCACCAGGACCTCGCCGGGGCCCGGCGGGGGGAGCCGGCGCTCGACGAGCCGGTGCGCACCGGGCCGGTCGACCACGATCGCGCGGCTGACGACGGTGCTCACTTCGGCTGCCTCTTCTCCCAGCCCTCGGCCCACAGGTCGAACCGGGCGCGCTGCTGGGGGAACTCGGCGGCCGCGTCCACGTCGAGGTCGACCCCGAGGCCCGGCTGGTGGGAGAGCGCGAAGCAGCCGGTCTCGGGGTCGACCTCGGGCGCCCCGCGCACGACCTTCTTGATCTCCGCGTCCGCGAAGTCGTTGAAGTGCTCCAGGATCTTGAAGTTCGGTGTACAGGCAGCCAGTTGGAGGGAGGCGGCGGTGAGGACCGAGCCGCCGACGTTGTGCGGGGCGACGAGCACGTAGTGGGTCTCGGCGGTGGCGGCGAGCTTGCGGGCCTCCAGGATGCCGCCGATGTGCCCGACGTCGGGCTGGATGATGTCGGCGGCCTGCGACTCGAACAGCTCGCGGAACTCGATCCGGTCGTGGATCCGCTCGCCGGTCGCGATCGGCAGGTCCACCTTGTCGGCGACCTTCCGCAGGGCCTTGAGGTTCTCCGGCGGCACAGGCTCCTCCAGCCAGGCGGGCCGGAACGGGGCCAGTTCGCGTGCGAGGCGGACGGCCGTCGCGGGGGAGAAGCGGCCGTGCATCTCCACCATCAGCTCCGTGTCCGGCCCGATCGCGTCCCGGACCGCCTCGATCAGCGCGACCGCCTCCCGCGAGCGCTCGGCGTCCAGCTCGTAGTGGCCGTTGCCGAACGGGTCGATCTTCAGCGCCCGGTAACCGCGCGCCACGACCTCGCGGGCCGCCGAGTGGTAGGCCTCCGGGGTGCGTTCGGTGGTGTACCAGCCGTTGGCGTACGCCTTCACCCGGTCGGTCACCCTGCCGCCGAGCAACTGCCACACGGGCACCCCGAGCGCCTTGCCCTTGATGTCCCAGCAGGCCGTCTCGACGACCGCGATGCCGGACATGACGATCTCGCCGGCCCGCCCGAAGTCGCCGTACTTCATGCGGCGCACCAGGTCCTCGACCGCGAACGGGTCGGAGCCGGCGATGTGGTTGACCTCCGCCTCGCGGAGGTAGCCGACCAGCGCGTCGGTGTGCCCGAGCATCCGCGTCTCACCGACACCGGTGAGCCCCTCGTCCGTGTGGACCAGGACGTACGTGAGGTTGCGCCAGGGCGTGCCGACGACATGAGTGGTGATTCCCGTGATGCGCACGGCGGTTACTCCGTTCGGAAGGGCGAACACCGTTCGGTGGGGCGGCGGGCGTGACGCTAGGCAGCGGCCCGCGGGGTGTCAACGGGCGGGCGCCCGCGCTACTCTCTGTCCGCGATTTCGGTCGTGGTACGGGATATCGAACGGCGTGAGGGTGAGGTGGGGGGCCATGGGACGACTCGTACCCGCGGTGACCAGGGCATTCGACATACTGGAGCTCTTCCTCCAGGGCGACGGCACGCTGTCCGCCCCCGAGATCACCCGCAGGCTCCAGCTGCCGCGCACCACCACCCACGAGCTCGTCAGCACCCTCGCCGCCCGCAACTACCTCGTCCCGGTGCCCGACCAGCCCGGCCGCTACCGGCTCGGCGTGCGGACGTACCAGCTCGGCAGCCGGTACGCCGAGCAGCTCGACCTCGCGGCCGAGGGGCGGCAGGTGGCCCACGAGGTGGCCGAGACCTGCGGTGAGACCGTCCACGTGGCGCTCCTGGAGGACACGGACGTCATCTACGTCGCCAAGGTCGACTCCACCCACGCGGTACGGATGGTCTCGGCGGCCGGCCGGCGGCTCCCCGCCCACTGCACGGCCGTCGGCAAGATGCTCCTCGCCACCCTGCCCGAGGCCGAGCTCGACGAGCGCCTCGAAGGCCGCGAACTCGTCGCCATGACACCCCGCAGCCTCACCGACCCGGACGTCCTGCGCGCCGCGCTCGCCGAGATCCGCATCCTCGGCGTCGCCCTGGAGCAGCAGGAGTCCAACCCCGACGTCAGCTGCGTCGCCGCCCCGGTCCGCGACCGCTCCGGCAGCGTCGTCGCCGCCCTCTCGATCTCCGTGCCGGTGCACCGCTGGACCGAGGACCGCGAGAACGAGCTCACCGCCCTCGCCGTGAAGGGCGCCGGCGAGCTCTCGACCCGCCTCGGCCACCGGCCCGCCGCACGCTGAGCCCGGCCCCGCGGCCGGGGTCCGCGGACGCGACACGTGCGGATCCGGGGTCTTGGGGACCTTCGGGGTCCGTGGATCCGGAGTCCGTGGATCCGGTGTCCGCGTACGAGGCGTCCGTGGATCCCGGGCCCGTCCGGCCCGGGCCCGTCCGGCCCGGGCCCGTCCGGCCCGGGCCCGTCCGGCCCGGGCCCGTCCGGCCCGGGCCCGTCCGGTCCGGGCCCGTCGCGCCCGGGCCCGTCCGGTCCGGGCCCGTCGCGCCCGGGCCCGTCGCTCCGGGGCCGGAGCGCCCGGGCTCCGGGTCCCGCCGGGCTCAGGCCCCCGCATCGGCGGGGGCCGTGCGCCGGCCCTCCCGGCGTTCGCGGGGCTGACGCATGCGGCTGACGGGGCCGAAGACCTCGCGGTCGTCGAGGAAGCCCTCCAGGGCGAAGGCGGCCGCGCCCCGGGTGACGGCGTTGTGGGGGACGGCGCTGCGCCGCAGGGTCGCGGCCCGGTGCGGCAAGGGCAGGGCGTGCCGGGTGACCGCCTCGTACGTGGCGGTCAGCAGGCGTTCGCCGAGCAGGTCGACGACCTGGTTGCCGAGGACGAGCACCCGGGGGTTGAGCAGGTTGACCAGGTTGGCGACCGCGGCTCCCAGGTAGCGCCCGGTCCGGTCGATGACGGCCGCCGCCACGGGGTCCTGCTCGGCGGCGGCGCGCGCCAGGGCGGCGACCGTGACCGCGTCGTCCGGCCCGGTGGCCCGCTCGTCACCGGGGGCGAGTTCGCGCCAGGTCCGGGCGATCCCCCGGGTGCTGACGTACGCCTCCACGCAGCCCCGGTTGCCGCAGGTGCAGAGCCGGCCGTCGAGCGCGAGGCAGGTGTGGCCCCACTCGCCCGCGCTGTTGGTGAACCCGCGGTAGAGCTGTCCGCCGATCGCGATCCCGGCGCCGACGCCGGCCCGCAGGGTGAGCACCACCAGGTCGTCCACCTCCCGGCCGGCCCCGAACCACAACTCGGCGACCGTGCTGGCCCGCAGCGGGTTGTCGAGCCAGAGGGGCAGCCCGAGCCGTTCGTCGAGCAGCGCCCGCAGCGGAACCTCGTGCCAGGACCAGTAGGGCGAGAAGGACGAGACCCCGCCCTCGCGCTCCACCATGCCGGGGACGCTGACACCGGCCCCGAGGACCCGCTCGCGGGGCACCCCCGAGCCGTCGAGCAGCTCCTCGACGCAGGCGGCGAGCCGCTCGACCACGTCGGCGGGACGGACGTCGCCCGGTGGCAGCGGGCGCTCCACCGAGTGCCGGACCTCGAGGGACAGGTCGAAGAGTTCGGCGTGGACCGAGGTCTCGGCGATGTCGACGCCGATGAGCGCGCCGCGTTCGGCGTTGACGGCGAGGCGGGCGCGGGGGCGGCCGCCGCCGGACTCCTCGTGGCCCGCCTCCAGGAGGACGCCGGCCTCCAGGAGTTCGGCGGTGAGGTTGGCGACGGTGGCGAAGGACAGCCCGGTGGCCGCCGCCAGGTCCTGGCGGCTCATGGCGCCGGTGCCCGCGTAGAAGCGCCGCAGGACCTCGAAGCGGTTGAGGCGGCGGATCTCCTGCGATGTCCGCTTGATCATCTCTGCTGTCCTCCGCTCGGCGGTTCCGTCTCCGAGATCTTATTCGAAGGGTTGGAAGAAGCGGGCGGCAGGATATTTACAACCGTTAGACGAACCCGTAGTTTTTTGCGTGCCGCAGCCGAACCGCAGCCGTGGTCGACCGAGGAGGCCAGATGCAGCACCTCAGGGCCGTGCCCTGCTCCCCCCAGCCCGGACGCCTGACGGAAGGGCCCGTCTGGGACCCCCGGCGCGGCGAACTCCTCTGGGTGGACATCCCCGACGGCCTCGTCCACCGCGCCGCCCTGACCACCGCCGAACCAGGCGGACCCGGCGACGGCCTGCCCGACCTCGCCCCCGTCGCCACGCTCCGGCTCGACCGGCCCGTCGGCGCGGTCGTGCCCTGCGCCTCGGGCGCCCTGCTCGCCGCCGCCGGCACCTCCTTCCTGCACCTGGCGGAGGACCGCCCGGTCGCCGAGGCCGTCGAACTCGCCGCGCCGGTCCTCCCCGACGACGGCCTGCCCCGCCGCATGAACGACGCGGCCGTCGACCCCGCGGGCCGCCTCCTCGCCGGCACCATGGCGTACGACGAGAGCCCCGGCGCGGGCGCCCTCTACCGCCTCGACGGCCACGGCCTGGTCACCCTCCTGGACTCCGTCACCATCTCCAACGGCCTCGGCTGGAGTCCCGACGGCACCCGCCTCTACTACGCCGACAGCCCCACCGGCCGCGTCGACGTCTTCGCCTACGACCCCGACACCGGCGCCCTCGGCGACCGCAGGCCCTTCGCCGTCCTCGACCGGGGCGTCCCCGACGGCCTCACCGTCGACAGCGAGGGACGCGTCTGGGTCGCCGTGTGGGGCGGGGGCGAAGTCCTCGCCTTCGCCGCCGACGGCACCCTCCACGCCCGTGTGGAGGTCGCCGCCTCCCACGTCACCAGCTGCGCCTTCGCCGGACCCGAGCTCGACGTCCTGGTCATCACCACCGCCACCGAGGGCCTCGACGAGGAACGCCGACGCGCCGAACCCGACGCCGGACGCCTCTTCACCTGCCGCCCCGGCGCCACCGGCCTGCCCACCACCCCATACGCCGACCACTGACCGCCGCCCCGCCCCCGACCGCCGCCCCGCGGCCCGTACGCCGATCGCCGACCCGCGCTCCGTATCCCGGCGGCCGCCCGGCGATCCGCCCCCGACCGCTGACCCGGCCCCCCGTACGCCGACGGTCGGCCCGCACCCCCGACCGTCGCCCCGCACCCCACGAGGAAGCCCCATGACCACCCCGCACGAGGGGCTGTTCGCCGCCCTCGCGACCGCCCCCGTCATCGCGATCCTGCGCTCCACCTCCGCCACCCGCTTCGCCGAGGTCACCGACACCCTCGTGTCGTCCGGCGTCCGCGCCGCCGAGTTCACCCTCACGACGCCCGGCGTGCTCGACGCGCTCCGCGAGTACGCGGCCGACGCCCCGCCCGGCCTCGCGCTCGGCGCCGGAACCGTCACCACCCCCGCGGAGGCCCAAGCGGCCGTCGAGGCCGGAGCCTCGTACCTCATCACCCCGACCACCTCCACCGAGGTCATCGCCGAGGCCGCCCGCCTGGGCGTGCCGGTGCTCCCCGGCGCGTACACGCCGACCGAGATCCTCACCGCCTGGCGGGCCGGCGCGACCATGGTGAAGCTCTTCCCCGCCGCCACCGGCGGGCCCGAGTACCTCCGCGCCGTCCGGGCCCCGCTGCCCGACGTCCCCCTCGTCCCGACCGGCGGCATCGGCGCGGCCGACGCCCCCGCCTACCTGGCCGCAGGCGCCACCGCCCTCGGCATCGGCGGCCCGCTCGTCGGCGACGCCTGCGAAGGCGGCTCCCTCGCCGCGCTGACCGACCGCGCCGCCGCGTTCCTCGAAGGGATACGCCGATGACGCGCCCGCCCGAGACCGGGATGCCCCACGAGAGCGGGGCGCCCCGGCCCGGGACACCGCCCCGGACCGCGCCACCGGCCGGCGCCGCCGCACCCGTGGCCCCCGCCCACGGACCGGCCCCCTCCCACGCACCGGCCCCCGCCCACGGGGCCTTCTCCCACGCCCCGGACTCCGCCCCCGCCCCCGCGGCCCACGCCGCGGTCGTGCCCCCGCCCGCGCTCTTCACCCTCGGCGAGGCGATGGCGGTGGCCGCCGCCCTCCAGCCGGGCCCGCTCGCCACCGGCGCGCCGCTCCGCCTCGGCTGGGCCGGTGCCGAGGCGACCGTCGCGATCGGGGTCAGCCGCCTCGGCCACCGGGCGGCCTGGACCGGGCGGACCGGCGAGGACGCGGCCGGTGCGATGGTCCTGGCCGGGCTGCGCGCCGAGGGCGTCGACGTCTCCGGCGCCCGCACCGAACCGTCGGTGCCGACCGGACTGATGCTTCGCGAGCGGCGCACCGCCGACCGGCTCCGCGTCTCGTACTACCGGGCCGGGCTCGCGGGGTCGCGGCTCGCCCCGGGCGACCTGGACGAGGTGCGCCTCGCGGGGGCCCGGATCCTCCATGTCACCGGCATCACACCGGCGTTGAGCGCCACCGCCCGCGCCGCGGTCGAGCGGGCCGTGGTGGTCGCGCGGGCGGCCGGGGTCACCATCTCGTTCGACGTCAACCACCGCGAACGGCTCTGGAGCCGCGCCGAGGCCGCCGAGGTGCTCGGCCGTCTCCTGCCGTACGCCGACATCGTCTTCGCCGGACCCGAGGAGGCCACCCTCTTCGTCCCCGAGGACCAGCCCGACCGGATGGCCCGGGCCCTCACCCGGTTCGGACCCGGGCAGGCGGTGCTCAAGCTCGGCGCCCGCGGGGCCCTCGTGGTCGCGGGCGAGGAGGTGCACGTCCAGGACGCCGTGCCGGTCACCGCCGTGGACCCCGTGGGCGCCGGCGACGCGTTCGTCTCGGGCTACCTCGCCGCCGTCCTCGACGGCGCCCCCGTCCGCGAACGCCTCCGTCTCGCCGCCGTCTGCGGAGCCTTCGCCGTCTCCGTCCCCGGCGACTGGGAAGGCCTCCCGCGCCGCACCGAACTCGCCCTGCTCGGGGCCCAGGACATCAGCCGCTGAGCCGTCACGGCAGGCCGCCCCCACTCCGTACCAGCACACAGGGAACCGAACCCATGAACCGTTTCTCCGGACAGACGGCCCTCGTCACCGGCGCCGCGTCGGGCATCGGCGCGGCCAGCGCCGTCCGCCTCGCCGCCGAGGGCGCCTCGGTGGTCGTCTCCGACATCGCCGACGAGGCGGGCGAGGCCGTCGCCGCCGCGATCCGCGCCGACGGGGGCCGCGCGGCGTACGTACGCTGCGACGTCTCCTCCGAGGAGGACTGGACCGCCCTGCGCGACGAGGCGCACGCGCGCTTCGGTCCCGTCTCCGTCCTCCACAGCAACGCCTTCGTCCACACGCCGGGCGCCGCCCACGAACTCCCCGTCGCCGTATGGGACCGGGAGATGGCGGTCAACCTGCGGGCCCTGTACCTCGCCACCCGCACCTTCCTCGACGACCTGCGCGCCGGGCGGGGCAGCCTCGTCGCCACGTCCAGCGTCCACGCCGACTTCGGCCTGCCCGGCTACCCCGCGTACGCCGCCGCGAAGGGCGGCATGTGCGCCCTGGTACGGCAGTTCGCCGTCGAGTACGGACCCGAGGTGCGCTTCAACTCGGTGCTGCCCGGACCGATCCTCACCGACGTGTGGAGCGACGTCGACGAGGAGGGGCGGCGGCTCTCCGCCGACGCGACCGCCCTCGCCCGGCTCGGCCGCCCCGAGGAGGTGGCGTCCGCCGTCGCCTTCCTGGCCTCCGCCGACGCCGCCTACATCACCGGAACCAACCTGGTCGTCGACGGCGGCTGGACCGTGAAGAAGGAGTCCAAGTGAAGATCACCGCCCTGCGCACCTACCTCGTCGCACCCCGCTGGTGCTTCCTGAAGATCGAGACCGACGAGGGCGTCACCGGCTGGGGAGAGCCCGTGGTCGAGGGCCGCGCCCACACCGTCGCCGCGGCCGTCGAGGAGCTCTCCGACTACCTGGTCGGCCAGGACCCGATGAGGATCGAGGACCACTGGCAGGTCCTCACCAAGGGCGGTTTCTACCGCGGCGGCCCGGTCCTCTCCAGCGCCGTGGCCGGCATCGACCAGGCCCTCTGGGACATCACCGGCAAGGCCCTCGGCGTGCCGGTGTGGCAGCTGCTCGGCGGCAACGTCCGCGACCGCGCGCGGGTGTACAGCTGGATCGGCGGCGACCGGCCCGACGAGGTCGCGTCGGAGGCGCTGGCGCGGAAGAACGAGGGCTTCACCGCGATCAAGATGAACGCCTCCGCGCAGCTGCGGCTCATCGACACCCCGGCGGCCGTCCAGGGCATCGTCGACCGCGTCGCCTCCATCCGCGAGGCCGTCGGCGACGAGTTCGACATCGCGATCGACTTCCACGGCCGTCTCACCGCGCCGATGGCCCGCCGGGTCCTGCCGCTCCTGGAGCCCTACCTGCCCTTCTTCGTGGAGGAGCCGGTCGTCCCCGAGCTGAGCGACCGCATCGGCGACATCGTGCGGTCCACCTCCATCCCGATCGCGACCGGCGAACGGCTCTACTCCCGCTGGGACTTCAAGAAGGTCCTCGACCAGGGCATCGCGGTCGCGCAGCCGGACCTCTCGCACGCGGGCGGCATCTCCGAGGTGCGCAGGATCGCCGCCATGGCGGAGGCGTACGACGTCTCCCTGGCCCCGCACTGCCCGCTGGGGCCGATCGCGCTCGCCTCCTGCCTGCAGGTCGGGTTCGCCGCGCCGAACCTGCTGATCCAGGAGCAGAGCCTCGGCATCCACTACAACACCGGCTCCGACCTGCTCGACTACCTGGTCGACCCGTCGGTCTTCCGGTACGAGGACGGGCACGTGGGCCTGCCCACGGGCCCGGGGCTCGGCATCGAGGTCGACGAGAAGGCCGTCGAGCGGGCAGCCGAGACCGGACACCGCTGGCGGAACCCGGCCTGGCGCCGGGACGACGGCTCGCTGGCGGAGTGGTAGGCGGGACGTGCGGAAGGGGCGGGCTCGTGAGCGAGCCCGCCCCTCCTCGTGGGGTGCGGTCAGCGGTGGGCCAGCCAGGCCGCCGCCGGGAGCAGCTTGCCGTCGTAGTCGAACAGGGCCTGGTTCTCCCAGCCGTTGCCGGACGAGGAGTCGGCCGGGTCCCAGCCGTTGCCCGTGACGGCGGTCCACGCGGGCTCCCAGTAGACGACGCCGAGGCCGCGGCCGTTCGGCACCGCCTCGACGACGTTCATGACGTCCCGGAGCCACGCCGACTGGCCCGCGCTGCTCGCGGGGTAGCCGGTGACGAGCTCGGAGGAGAGGTCGATGATGTTCTCGTGCGCGTCCTCGCTGTCCAGACGGAACGGGTACGCGGTCTCGACGACCAGCACCTTCTTGCCGTAACGGGCCGAGACGTCGTCCAGGTTGGCCTGGAGCGAGGACAGGGCGCCGTGCCAGTAGCCGTAGAACGAGAGCGCGATGACGTCGTAACTCACTCCCTGCGCGGTCGCGTTGTCGAACCACGTGCGGTAGAGGGCGTTGTCGCCGCCGTGGGCGAGGTGCAGCGCGATCTGCGTGCTCGACGAGACGGCCTTGGCCGCGGAGACGCCGGAGTTCAGCAGCCCGGCGAGCTGGGACCAGTTGCTCGTGGAGCCCTCGGGCCACAGCATGCCGGTGTTGATCTCGTTGCCGATCTGCACCATGTCGGCCGTGGTGCCCTGTGCCTTGAGGGCGTTGAGGACGTCGTACGTGTGGTTGTACACGTCGGTCTTCAGCTGGCCGTACGAGTGCCCCGCCCACGCGGAGGGCTTGGTCTGGGCGCCCGGGTCGGCCCAGATGTCGGAGTAGTGGAAGTCGACGAGGAGCTTCATGCCCTGCGCCTTGATCTTCTGGGCGGTGGCGAGCACGCGTGCCTTGTTGTTGTAACCGTCGGCCGGGTTCACCCACACCTTGAGGCGGCCGTAGTTCGCGCCCGCGCCCTTGAGGAGGGCGACCGCGTCACCGGTGGTGCCGGAGCCCGACCGGTAGGTCCCGCCGAGGTCCTCGCTCTTCTTCAGCGCGGAGAGGTCGACGCCCTTGACCGAGAGGCCCGTCGTGCCGGAGGTGAACGTCAGGTCGTCGACGTTGATCCAGTTCCCGGCGTTCGCGTCGGAGTTGACGCTGATCGTGCAGGCGCCGCCCGTCACGGTGACCGGTGTGACGATCCGTATCCAGGTGGACGTCACCGGCAGGTCGGTGCGCTGTTCCGCGGAGCCGCAGTTGCGCAGGGCCAGGTAGGCGGAGTTCTGTCCGCCGCCCGAGCGGACCCAGGCGCTCAGCGTGTACGTGCCGTTGGCGAGCCCGGACAGGTACTGGTAGGTCTCCACCTTGTACGCGGTGGACGACCAGTGGCTGAGCCGGTAGCCGCCGCCGTGGCCCCCTGCCTCGGTGAACGAGGCCGCGTTCTGGCCGGCGGCGGAGTAGGTCGACCAGCCGGACGGCGTGGCGGTGCCGGTGCCGCCGCTCTCGAACCCCGGGTTGGTGAGCGTGGCGGCCGCCTCGGCGTGCTGGGCGGCGGGCAGCGGAGCGAGCAGCAGGGCGGCGAGCGCGGCGGCGACGGCCGCGGCCCGCAGGCGGATGCGGCTTCTGACGTGGTGCATCGTCGAGTCCCTTCGACGGTGGCCAATGGGGAGTGTGGAGCGGGTGGTTCCTTACGGGTGGTACGGCTCACCCGGGGGCGGCGCAGCGGGTACCGCCACCCCCGGGGAGATCGGGGGCCCGGCCCTGCGGCAGGCGGGCCGGGGTCCGGCCGGCGCCCGGGGGCGGCGGCCGGCGGGGGAGGGTGCGGTCAGGCGTCCAGGCGCACGACGCGGACGGCACCGGCCGGGACGGTGACCTTCCCGTCGACCGGCGTGCCGGCGAGGAGCTCCGTCCCGGCGCCGTCGAGCGGCACCACGGCGTCCCCGGCGGAGTGGTTGAGGGCGAAGAGGTAGCGCCGGCCGTCGTCCCCGGCGCGGCGCACGACCTCCACGTCGCGCGGGAGCGCGGTGCGTTCGGCGACCCCGGCGTCCGCGCAGGCGGCGGCGAGGATCGCGTCGAGCGAGGCCGCGTCCAGGCGGGTGGAGACGTACCAGGCGGTGCCCCGGCCGAGCCGGTGCCGGGTGACGGCGGGCCCGCCGGCGGCCGGCCCGTCGGCGTACGTCCACACCGTCTCGGCCCCGCGCGGCCGGACGAACTCCGTCCACACCTCGCCGGTGAGCGTTGCGCCGTCCGGGCCGGAGACGGTCACGTGCTGGTCGTCCAGGAGCGGGGACCACTCCTCGACGGTGAGGCCGAGGACGTCGCGCAGGGCGCCGGGGTGGGCGCCGGGGTGCACGGCGTCGTGCTCGTCGACGATGCCGGAGAAGTACGAGACGACGAGCGTGCCGCCGTTCTCGACGTACTCGCGCAGGTTCCGCCCGGCGGCCTCGGTGGTGAGGTAGAGCGCGGGGACGACGACCAGCGGGTAGCCGGAGAGGTCCGCCTCGGGGTGGGCGAAGTCGACGGTGAGGTGCCGGTCGTAGAGGGTCTCGTAGAAGCTGTCGGCGCGCTCGCGGGCCTCGTGGGCCTCGTTCGGCCGCCACTCCAGGTTCTGCGCCCACCAGGAGTGCCAGTCCCACACCATGGCGACGTCCGGGACGGTCCGGGTGCCGCGCACCTCGGCCAGGGCCTCCACGTCGGCCCCGAGGGCGACGACCTCGCGCCAGATCCGGGTGTCGGTGCCGCCGTGCGGGACCATCGCGGAGTGGAACTTCTCCGCGCCGCGCCGGGACTGGCGCCACTGGAAGAACATCGCGCCCTCGGAGCCGCGGGCGACGTGGGCGAGGGAGTTGCGGGCCATCTCGCCGGGGCGCTTGGCCGGGTTGCGGGCCTGCCAGTTCACCCCGGACGTGGAGTGCTCCAGGAGCAGCCAGGGCGCGCCGCCGGCGACGGAGCGGGTGAGGTCGGCGGCCATCGCCAGGTTGACGTGGGTGCGCCGTCCGTCGGTGATCAGGTAGTGGTCGTTGGTGACGAGGTCGACCTCGCGGCCCCAGGCCCAGTAGTCCAGGGAGTCGCACTGGCTGAGCGCGGTCATGAAGTTGGTGGTGACCGGGACGCCGGGCGCCAGCTCGTGCAGGATGTCCCGCTCCGCCCGGAAGTTCTCCCTGATGGTGGCGTCGGCGAAGCGGCGGTAGTCCAGCTGCTGGGCGGGGTTGCCGACGGTGGGGGTGAGTCGGGGCGGGTCGATCTCCTCGTACGAGGAGTAGCGCTGCCCCCAGAAGGCGGTGCCCCAGGCCTCGTTCACGGCCTCCACCGAACCGTAGGTCCCCGCCAGCCAGCGGCGGAAGTGGGCGGCGCAGCCGTCGCAGTAACAGGCGCTGACGGGCACGCCGTACTCGTTGTGCACGTGCCACAGGGCGAGCGCGGGGTGGCCGCCGTAGCGGCGGGCCAGCTCGGTGGTGATGCCGGCGGCGGCCGTGCGGTAGGCGGGGTTGCTGTGGCAGATCGCCCCGCGTGAGCCGTACGAGAAGCGCACGCCCTCGGCGGTGACGGGCAGCGCCTGGGGGTGGGCGCGGTAGAACCAGGCGGGCGGGGCGACGGTGGGCGTGCCCAGGTCGACCCGGACGCCGTGCTCGTGCAGCAGGTCCAGGAGCCGGTCGAGCCAGCCGAAGTCGTACCGGCCCGGCTCGGGTTCCAGCAGCGCCCAGGAGAAGATGCCGACGCTCACCATGGTGACGCCGGCCTCGCGCATCAGCCGGACGTCCTCCTGCCAGACGCTTTCCGGCCACTGTTCGGGGTTGTAGTCCCCGCCGAACGCGAGCCGGTGCAGGCCCTTGGGAGTGGTCTGCGGCATGAGTCTCTCCTGAAACCTCGAACGATGGAAGCTTTGTTCGCTTGGGAACGTGCACACACTCGATCTCGATGTGGCAACGCAACATAACCGCACAGGAACAACCATTGACAAGTGTCTGGAACGTTTCTCTACTGTGAACGCTCACAGATGCATGACCGGCCTCCCCGCTGGAGGGAGAGGCCCCTTTTCGGTCAGGGAGAAGCACCCCATGCCTCACATCACGCGTCGCGGTCTCGCCGCCGCCACCGCCGTCCTCCTCGGCGCCACCGCGCTCACCGCCTGCGGGTCCGCCGACTCCGGCGACAAGGCCGGCGCCGAGTCCGGCCCGGTCTCGCTCACCTACTGGGCCTGGGCGCCCGGCATGGACAAGGTCGCGGCCCTCTGGAACGCCGAACACCCCGACATCCGGGTCACGGTGCAGAAGCAGGCCTCCGGGGACGACCTGGTCACCAAGATCATCACCGCGACGAAGGCGCACAAGGGCCCGGACCTGGTCCAGGCCGAGTACCAGGCCCTGCCGACCCTGGTCAGCAACGACTCCCTCGCCGACATCGCCTCCGAGGTCCCCGGCGTCAAGGACTCCTTCGCCCCGGGCATCTGGCAGCAGACCACCTTCGGCGGCGAGGCCGTGTACGCCCTGCCCCAGGACTCCGGCCCGCTGATGTTCTTCTACCGGGAGGACCTCTTCAAGCAGTACGGACTCACCGTTCCCACCACCTGGGACGAGTTCGCCGCCACCGCCCGCACCCTGAAGAAGAAGGCCCCGGGCAAGTCCCTGACCACCTTCTCCGCCAACGACTCCGGCCTCTTCGCCGGCCTCTCCCAGCAGGCCGGCGCCAAGTGGTGGAGCTTCGAGGGCGACACCTGGAAGGTCGGCATCGACGACGCCGCCACCCGGAAGGTCACCGACTTCTGGGGCGGCCTGGTCGCCGAGGGCGCCATCGACAACCAGCCGATGTACACCCCCGCCTGGAACAAGGCCATGAACACCGGCGAGCAGCTCGCCTGGGTCAGCGCCGTCTGGGCCCCCGGCACCCTGACCACCGCCGCCCCCGACGGCAAGGGCAAGTGGGCCATGGCCCCGCTCCCGCAGTGGACCAAGGGCGAGAACGCCACCGGCAGCTGGGGCGGCTCCTCCACCGCCGTCACCTCCGACTCCCGGCACAAGGCGGCCGCCGCGAAGTTCGCCGTCTGGCTGAACACCGACCCGAAGGCCCTCGCCGCCCTCGTCAAGGAGACCGGCATATACCCGGCCGCCACCGCGGCCCAGACCAGCGGCGCCCTCGCCAAGGCCCCCGACTACTTCGCCAACCAGCCCGACTTCTACACCCGCGCCGCCGAGATCGCGAAGACCACCGCGCCGGGCGCCTGGGGACCCAACGTCAACGTCGCCTACACCGCCTTCAAGGACGAGTTCGGCAAGGCCGCCAAGGCCAAGTCCGGATTCGACACCGCCCTGACGGCCGTTCAGGGCGCCACCGTCGCCGACCTGAAGAAGCAGGGCTTCGAGGTCGCCCGGTGACGCAGCCCTCCCAGGGCGCGCGCCGGTCGTACGGGGTCAAGGCGGCCCCGTACGGCTTCCTCCTCCCCGCCGCCGTCCTCTTCGCCCTCTTCTTCGCACTGCCCATCGGCTACGCCGTCTGGCTCAGCTTCCACAAGGTCGAGATCAAGGGCCTCGGCCTCGGCAAGGGCGCCAGGAACGAGGTCTGGGCCGGCCTGGAGAACTACACCTCCGCCCTCAGCGACTCCTCGTTCCTCCACAGCGCCCTGCGCGTCCTGGGCTACGGCGCCGTCGTCGTCCCGGTCATGCTCGGCCTCGCCCTGTTCTTCGCGCTCCTGCTCGACTCCGAGCGCGTCCGGGCCCGCTCCTTCGCCCGCCTCGCGATCTTCCTGCCGTACGCCGTCCCCGGCGTCATCGCGGCCCTCCTCTGGGGCTTCCTCTACCTTCCCGACGTCAGCCCCTTCCTCTACCTCCTCGACGCCCTCGGCCTCCCGCAGCCCGACCTCATGGACGGCGGAGCGCTCTACCTCGCGATGTCGAACATCGCGGTCTGGGGCGGCACCGGCTTCAACATGATCGTCATCTACACCGCACTGCGCTCCCTGCCCGCCGAGGTGTACGAGGCGGCCAAGCTCGACGGCTGCTCGGAGCTCCAGATCGCGCTCCGCGTCAAGATCCCGATGGTGGCGCCCTCCCTGGTGCTCACCTTCTTCTTCTCGATCATCGCGACGCTCCAGGTCTTCAACGAGCCCATGACGCTCAAGCCGCTCACCAACGGCATCCCCTCCGACTGGAGTCCGCTGATGAAGGTCTACAGCGACGCCTTCACCGGCGGGAACATCCATGCCGCCTCCGCCACCGCCGTCGTGCTCGCCCTCGCCACGTTCGCGCTCTCCTTCGCCCTCCTGAGGGCGTCCAACCGCCGCACCACACAAGGAGCAGGCCGATGACCGGGCTCGCCTCCCCGCCCCGCCGCGCGACGGCACCCGCCGCCGGCACCACCCCCGGCACCTCCCAGGGCCCGCCCCGCACCCGCCGTACCGCCCTGCTCCCCACGGCCGCCCTCGTCCTCGGCGCGTCGTACTGCCTCCTGCCCGTCGCCTGGGTCGTCGTCGCCGCCACCAAGTCGGGCCAGGACCTCTTCTCCACCTTCACGTTCCTGCCCGGCGACGGCTTCGCCGACAACCTCGCCGACCTCGACGCCTACCGCGAGGGCATCTACTGGCGCTGGATGGCCAACTCCGTCCTCTACGCGGGCCTCGGCGCCGTCCTCTCCACCGTCGTCTCCGCGTTCGCCGGCTACGCCTTCGCCACGTACCGCTTCCGCGGCCGCGAGGCGTTCTTCAACGTGATCCTCACCGGCGTCCTCATGCCGCCCGTCATCCTCGCCATCCCGCAGTACCTGCTCATGGCCGAGGCCGACCTCACCGACAGCTACGCGTCGGTCCTGCTGCCGCTGATCCTCTCCCCGTACGGCGTCTACCTCGGACGCGTCTACGCCGAGGCCGCCATCCCCAGGGAACTCGTCGAGGCCGGGCGCATGGACGGCGCCGGAGAGTGGCGGATCTTCCTCAGGATCGCCGTCCCGATGATGTCCCCCGGCCTGGTGACGGTCTTCCTCTTCCAGTTCGTCGCCATCTGGAACAACTTCCTGCTGCCGTTCATCATGCTCGGCGACGACGAGAAGTTCCCCATGACGGTGGGCCTCTTCACCCTCCTCAAGCAGGGCGCCAGCCAGCCCTCCCTGTACACCCTCGTCATCACCGGAGCCCTCCTCGCCGTCCTCCCGCTCATCGCCCTGTTCCTCGTCATCCAGCGCTTCTGGAGCCTCGATCTGCTCTCCGGCGCCGTAAAGTCCTGACCACAGGGGATCGAGGGGAAACACACAGCATGAGCACAGCAGCGGGCAGGCGCCGTCCGGCGACCATCCACGACGTGGCCCGCGAGGCCGGGGTCTCGCGCGGCACCGTCTCCCGTGTCCTCAACGGCGGCCACTACGTCAGCCCGACCGCCAAGGCGGCCGTCGACGCCGCGATCCGAAGAACGGGATACGTCGTCAACCGGCACGCCCGCTCGCTGATCACCGGCAAGTCGGACTCGGTGGCCTTCCTCCTCACCGAGCCCCAGGAGCGCTTCTTCGAGGACCCCAACTTCAACGTCCTCCTGAGGGCCTGCACCCAGGCGCTCGCCGCCCAGGACATCCCCCTGCTCCTGATGATCGCGGGCACCGAGGACGAGCGCCGCCGCAACCTCCGCTACATCGAGGCCGGTCACGTCGACGGCGTCCTCCTCGTCTCCAGCCACTCCGGCGACCCCGTGGTGGCCCGGCTGCACGAGGCCGGCGTCCCCGTCGTCGCCTGCGGCAAGCCGCTCGGCCAGACCGCCAAGATCGGCTACGTCGCCGCCGACGACCGCGACGGCGCCCGCGACATGGTCCGCCACCTGTACGCGACCGGGCGGCGCCGGATCGCCACCGTCACCGGCCCGCTCGACACCCCCGGCGGCGTCGAGCGCCTCGCCGGCTACCGCGAGACGCTGACCGAATGCGGGCTGCCCGTCGACGAGCTGCTCGTCGCCACCGGCGACTACAGCCGCGCCAGCGGCGAGGACGCGGCCGGCGTCCTCCTGGAGCGCGCCCCGGACATCGACGCCGTCTTCGTCGCCTCCGACCTGATGGCCCAGGGCGTCCTCGACGCGTTCGCCCGCGCGGGCCGCCGGGTCCCCGAGGACATCGCCGTCGGCGGCTTCGACGACTCCCCGGCCGCGGTCTCCTCCCGGCCCCCGCTCACCACCATCCGCCAGCCCTGGGACCGGATCAGCACCGAGATGGTCCGCACCCTGCTCGCCCGGATAGCGGGCGAGGACCCGGCGGCGGTCATCCTGCCCACCGAACTCGTCCGCCGCGAATCGGCGTAGGGGGCGTCTCGCCGACCGGGCCCCGGCACGATCGGCGGGACACCCCCAGGGCACTCCCGCGGCCGACGGCCGGGCTCCTTCCGGGCGCCCGGCCGCTCGCCGTCACCCCTCGCCGACCAGGATCACCTCGGGTGTCCGGGGCCCGTGCACCCCCTCCACCCGGTCGAGCTCGATGTCACTCGTCGCCGAGGGCCCGGAGATCCACGTCAGAGGACGCGCCGGGTCGAGCCGCGGCAACGCCCGCGCCACCGACGTCACCGCCTGCTCCGGGGCCCGCACCACACACGTGCAGATCGGGCACGAGGGTGAGCGCCCGCCGCCCCTGCCCCGGGCCACCGTCGAGCACGATCGTGCCGGTCTCCGCGATCGCCGGCGCGCAGCCCGTCACCACGGCGTCGGCGGCGTCGAGTCCGGACGACGAGCAGCGCGTGCCGCTCGCACTCCTGCGAGGTCGCGCCCCGGACCGTGATGCCGTGACCGCCGAGGACGCAGCCGATCGCCCGCGGGTGGGCGTCCTTCACAGCCGCGATGTCCAGGCCCGGCTGGAAGCCGGGGCGGCGCCACGGCACCCCCACCACCACCGTGTCGCCGAGGCATTCGGCGGTCGGCTTCTCGCCGTCGGCCGCGCAGGCGAGCGCGATCCCCGCGTCCGGGCGGAGGTGGTCGACGTGGTCCGCGTCGACCAGGCCGTGCATGGCGGTGTCGACGGACGGGGCCGCGCCACCCCTGCCGTACAGGCAGGGGCCGAAGGCCGCGACCATCTCGTCCTCGCGCTCGGCGCCCGGGTGGACGTCGGCGAGGGCGCGCAGCCGGTCGAGGCGGAGTACCGCGAGCCCGCCCTCGGTGAGTGTGCCCAGTTCGCCGCCGGAGCCCTTGACCCACATCAGGGCGGCGTAGTCGTCGACCCCGTCCCGCGGGGTGTGCAGCGACACCTTCGGCGCGACGCCGGTGCAGGCGTGGACCTGCGCCGCGTCGTCGAGCTTCTCGTACGGGTGGCGGGGACCCCCTGCTGGGCGAACACCTTGAACCGGGTCCCGGAGCTGCCGTAGCCCCACGAGGGCGTTTCGGTCCGCCGGGCGGCGAGTGCGGTCTTCACGGCAGCGATGTCGGGCAGGTCCACCTCGGAGCCTTGGAGTGAATCGATTCAGTACACAGGGGAAGCTAGCCACCACGGGTGATGCCGTCAAGACTCTTGACCGTGCGAGCGATCAAGCCCTAGCGTCCTGACCCCACAGAAATGAAACATTTCAGTCGACGGGTGGAGGGCGAACGTGCAGCGGGTCTGCTTCCTGCTGAAGGTCAGGGCCGAGCGGGTGGACGAGTACCGCGCCCGCCACGCCCGCGTCTGGGACGACATGCTCACGGCGCTCTCCGGCGCCGGCTGGCACAACTACTCCCTCTTCCTGCGCGAGGACGGACTCCTCGTCGGCTACCTGGAGACCCCGGACTTCGAGCGGGCGCGCGCCGCCATGGACGCCACCGACGTCAACGCCCGGTGGCAGGCCGAGATGGCGGACTTCTTCGAGGAGCTCGACGGACGCGCGCCCGACGCCGCGATGCGCCCGCTGACCGAGGTCTTCCACCTGGCGTGACGGGCCGGACGGCGCGGCCGCATAGGATGAAAGACGGGGCCGTGCCTCGTACGGACGACAGGGCGGCAGAGGCGGGACGGACCAGGTGGGACGGATGACGGACACCGCGCGGACGATCGGGAAGGGCGGCTCCGCCGGGGGCGCCGGGAGCGTCGGCATCAAGGACGTGGCGCGCGAGGCCGGGGTCTCCGTCGGCACCGTCTCCAACGTGATCAACCAGCCCGACCGGGTCTCGCCCGCGACGCTCCAGCACGTGCGTGCCGTCATCGCCCGCCTCGGCTACGTGCGCAGCGAGTCCGCCCGCCAGCTGCGGGCCGGCCGCAGCCGCATCATGGCGCTCCTCGTCCTCGACATGGGCAACCCCTTCTTCGTCGACATCGCCCGCGGCGCCGAACGCACCGCGCGCGCGGCCGGACTCGGCGTCATGGTCTGCAACAGCGACCAGAACGCCGGCGACGAGGCCGACTACCTCTCCCTCTTCGCCGAGCAGCGCGTCCGGGGCGTCCTCATCACCCCCGCCGACCCCAGCGGCGCGAACCTGCGCGACTTCCGCCGCCACGGCATCCCGTCCGTGCTCGTCGACCGCGTGGCGGGCGAGGACGCCGGCTGTTCCGTCTCCGTCGACGACGTCGTCGGCGGCTCCCTCGCGATCCGCCACCTCACCGCGACCGGCCACCGCTCCTTCGCCTACGTCAGCGGCCCCTCCCACCTCCAGCAGGTCCGCGACCGGCGCGAGGGCGCCCTCCTCGCCCTCGCCGAGGCCGGACTGCCCGCCTCCGCGCTCCAGGAACTCCCCGCCGAGCGCCTCGACGTCGCCTCCGGGCGCGACGCCGGCTCACGCCTGCTCGGCCTGCCCACCCGCCCCACCGCCGTCTTCTGCGCCAACGACCTGCTGGCCCTCGGCGTCCTCCAGGCGCTGTACGCGGCGAACGTCCGGGTCCCCGAGGACATGGCCATCGTCGGCTACGACGACATCGAGTTCGCCGCCGCCGCGACCGTCCCCCTCACCTCCGTACGCCAGCCCGCCCTCACCCTCGGCGCCAAGGCCGCCGAACTCCTCCTGGAGGAGACCGGCGACCACGCCTCCGACCACCGGCACGAGCACGTCGTCCTCCAACCGGAACTGGTCGTCCGCCGCTCGACCCTGACCGGCCGCTGACCCCCGGGCCCCGCACGGAGCCCGGGGGCCGGTCGGCGGGGCGACGCCGACGCACGCGGCCATGGCCGGCCGGGCGAGGCGCACGGACGGCCGACCCCTGATCCCCGGGGCCGGCCCGCCCCCGGGCGGGTCGCCGCGCGAGGGCCGGAGCGACGCCGGTGCGGCTCAGCGCACGCCCAGCAGGTGCTCCAAGGCCAGCTGGTCGAGGTGTTCGAAGGCCATCGAGCGGGCCGCGGCCGCGTCGGGGTCGAAGGTCTCGTAGGCGGTGGGGTCGGCGAGCAGCGCCGCGAGGCCGTCGGCGGCCGTCGGGACGGAGAGTTCGGGCAGCCGGGACGCGGCGAGCGCCGCGACGACGTCGGGGTCGGCGCGGAAGGCGGCCGCGCGCTCCTTGAGGATCAGGTAGTTCCGCATGCAGTTGCGCGCGGACTCCCACACCCCGTCGAAGCCGTCCGTGCGCACCGGCTTGAAGTCGAAGTGGCGCGGGCCCTCGTAGCCGGCCGTCTCCAGCAGGTCGACCAGCCAGAACGCCTGGCGCAGATCGCCCGCCCCGAAACGGAAGTCCTGGTCGTACTTGATGCCCGACTGGCCGTTGAGGTCGATGTGGAAGAGCTTGCCCGCCCACAGCGCCTGCGCGATGCCGTGCGGGAAGTTGAGGCCCGCCATCTGCTCGTGACCGGTCTCCGGGTTCACGCCGACCAGGTCGGGGCGCTCCAGCCGCTCGATGAAGGCGAGCGCGTGTCCGACGGTGGGGAGCAGGATGTCGCCGCGCGGCTCGTTGGGCTTGGGCTCGATCGCGAACCGCAGGTCGTAGCCCTGCTCGGTGACGTACTGGCCGAGCAGGTCGAAGGCCTCCTTCATCCGGTCGAGCGCGACCCGGACGTCCTTCGCCGCGCCGGACTCGGCACCCTCCCGGCCGCCCCACGCCACGTAGACCGTGGCGCCGAGCTCGACGGCCAGGTCGATGTTCCGCAGGGTCTTGCGGAGCGCGAAGCGGCGCACGTCCCGGTCGTTGGCGGTGAAGGCGCCGTCCTTGAAGACGGGGTGGGTGAAGAGGTTGGTGGTCGCCATCGGCACCGCGAGCCCGGTGCGGTCCAGGGCGGCCCGGAAGCGCTTGACGGCCGTGTCGCGCTCGGTCTCCGTGGCGCCGAAGGGGATGAGGTCGTCGTCGTGGAAGGTGATGCCGTACGCGCCCAGGCCGGCGAGCCGCTCGACCGCCTCGACCGGGTCGAGGGCCGGGCGGGTGGCCTCGCCGAAGGGATCGCGCCCCTGCCAGCCGACGGTCCACAGACCGAAGGTGAACCGGTCCTCGGGGGTGGGGGAGAAGGGCTCCGTCATGGTCTCTCCTTGTGTGCTCGCTCTGGCCGCCAGATTTGTTTTCTGAGATAACTAATACGGGACGGAGCCGTCCGGCGCCAGCCCCGACCAGCTGAGAGATGAGGTGAGGGCGTGCCCGCGAGCCGCTCCGTCGTGATCGGCGTGGACAGCTCCACGCAGTCCACCAAGGCCGCCGCCGTCGACGCGGACACCGGCGAACTCCTCGCCCTGGGCCGCGCCCCGCACACCGTCACCGGCACCGGCGGCGCCCGCGAGAGCGACCCCGAGCAGTGGTGGACCGCCCTCGTCACGGCCGTCCGCGCCGCCGTACGCGACGCGGGCGTCCCCGCCGCCTCCGTCACCGGCATCGCCGTCGCCGGCCAGCAGCACGGCCTCGTCACCCTCGGGCCCGGCGGCCGCCCCCTGCGCCCGGCCCTCCTCTGGAACGACACCCGCTCCGCCCCCCAGGCCGCCGACCTCGCCACCCGCCTCGGCGGCCCCCGCTCCTGGGCGGCGCGCACCGGCTCGGTCCCGGTCGCCTCCATGACCGCCGCCAAGTGGCAATGGCTCCGTGCGCACGAACCCGCCCACGCCGCCGCGGCCACCGGCGTCCGCCTCCCCCACGACCACCTCACCGAACGCCTCACCGGCCTCGCCGTGACCGACCCGGGCGACGCGTCGGGGACGTGCTGGTACGGGACGGGGGGTGCCTCCGGCGCGGGTGGCGGTGGGGGCGGCGCGTCCGCTGAAGCGGCGGGCGCGGGCGCCGGTGACGCGTCCGGTGTCGAGGGAGGCGCGGGCGGCCCGGCCGGGGAGAGGCGAGGCGCGGGCGCCGGCGGCGCGTCCGGCACGGGCGCCACCGGCGCCACGGGCGACACGCGCGCGGTCGGCGCCTACGACCCCGAGATCCTGGACCTCCTCGGCCTCGACCCCGCCCTGCTCCCCGTCGTCGCCCCCTCCGGCGGCACCCGTGTCGGCATGCTCACCCCGGCCGCGGCCGAGGCGCTCGGTCTGCCGCGCACCGTCGTGGTGGCCGCCGGGACCGGTGACAACATGGCGGCCGCCGTAGGCCTCGGACTCGGGGGAGCGGGGCTGCTCGACCACCCGGTCGTCAGCCTCGGCACGTCCGGTACGGTCTTCGCCGCGACCAGGACGCGCCCGGCCCATCCGGCACTCGCCGGGTTCGCCGCCACCGACGGCACGTACCTCCCGCTCGGCTGCACCCTGAACTGCACACTGGCCGTGGACCGGTTCGCCACGCTGCTCGGGCTCGACCGGGAGGACGCGCGCCCCGGCGAGGGCGTCGTCGTGCTGCCGTACCTCGACGGCGAACGCACCCCCGACCTGCCCCACGCGGCCGGACTCGTCACCGGCCTCCGGCACGACACGGACCCCCGCGCGGTCCTGGGGGCCGCCTACGAGGGCGCGGCGTTCACCGTGCTCCGCGTCCTCGACGAACTCCTCACCGCCTGCGGCCTGGACCCCGCCGACCCCGCCGTACGGGACCGCCCGCTGTGCCTCGTCGGCGGCGGGGCGCGCGGCCGGGCCTGGACGGAGACCGTCCGCCGGCTCTCCGGCCGCCCCCTCGTGGTCCCGGCCGCCGACGAACTCGTCGCCCTCGGCGCCGCCGCCCTCGCCCACGGCGCCGCGACCGGCACCGACCCCGTCGCCGTGGCCACCGCCTGGGGCACCGGCGCCGGCGAGGTCCTGCCCCCGCTCACCCGAGACGACGCCGCCTGGCAACGCGTCGACGCCGTCCTCACCGCCGCCGCGCCGACCCTGCTGAGCTGACCCGTCCGATTCCCGCGTACGGGTCCGGCAACGGGAGGCCCGGGCTACCGTGGGGGGGGGGGGGGGAACGACGGGGGAGGAACTGTGATCGCTCTGCTGGTCCTGTTCGGGGTGCTCGGCGGCGCCGGGGTGTGGTCGACGGTCGTGCTGCTGCGCCGCGGCGCCCGCCGCACGGAGACGGCCGAGGGCCTGCTCCTCGAACAGCAGGCCCTGCGCCAGGCCCGCCACGACCGCGTCTCCTTCGGCACCACCGCCGTCCACAACTCGCCCCCCACGGCGGGTGACTCGTACCGCGGCCGCGGCTTCCGGCCGTAGCGGAAGCCGGCGGGCGACTCGTACCGCGACCCCGGCTTCCGGCCGTAGCGAAAACCGGCGGGAAGCCGGGACCGGGTACGCGCCGGAGCGGGGAGCCGGGACGCTTCGGGTACCGCCGAACGCCGTCCCCGGGCTGCCCCACACGGGCGGGTCCGGCCGGCCGTGCGGAGTGTTCGGGCGGAAAGCGGCCCGTCTGCGGCCATAGTGCGGGCCATGACACGCACACCCTTCCCCCGTACGCGACCACGAGCGCGTACCGGTACGCGCAGGGCGCTCCTGTGCGCCGCGCTGCTCACCGTCGTGGCGCAGTCCACCGCCGCGGCACCGGCGTTCGCCGACGGGCCGGGCGGCCACGGCGGACGCGACTGCGTGCGGACCGAACGCCCGCTCGACGGGCAGGCGCGCAAGGTCCTGGAGATCACCCGCAAGGCGCAGAAGGACCTGAGGCTGAAGGCCGTGGAGCTGCGGGTCACGGTCGACGGCCGCGAGGTCGTCACGGACGCGCTCGGCGAGTCCATGACCGGCGTACGGGCCGAACCGGACATGCACTTCCGGGCCGGCTCCGTGGCCTTCGCCCACATCGGCACGGCCCTGCTCCGGCTGGTCCAGGAGCGGAAGGTCGACCTGGACGACACCGTGGAGCGCTGGCTGCCCGACCTGCCCAAGGCCGACGAGATCACCCTGCGGATGCTGGCCTCCAACACCAGCGGTCTCCACGACTACGTGACCGACCCGGCCTTCGGGGCCGAGCTGGGACCCCACCCGTTCCGCGCGTGGACCCCGCGGGAGCTGCTCGCGTACCCGCTGCGGCACTCCTTCTGGTACGAGCCGGGCACCAGCTGGAGCTACTCCCACGCGAACTACCTGCTCCTGGTCGCCGCCCTGGAGAAGATCACCGGCGTTCCCATCGAGGAGTTCGTCAAGGAGCGGGTCACCGGCCCGCTCGGGCTGCACGACACCCGGAACAGCTTCACGCCCGAGATCCCGCGCCCGGTCCTGCACGCCTTCACCTCCGACCGGGGGTTCTACGAGGAGTCCACCTTCTGGAACCCGTCGTGGACCACCGCGCCGGGCGCCGTCATCACCACCCACATCTGCGACCTCGCCCGCTCCGCCGAGGGCATCGGCAGCGGCGAACTCCTCTCCCCCCGCGCCTACCGCACCCTGCTGAACCCGGGCACGGTCGGCCTCGGCGGCCAGAGCCCCACCTGCCCGGCGTCGATCTGCCTGAAGCAGACCCCCGCCAAGCACTTCGGCCTCGGGGTCATCGTCGTGAACGGCTGGGTCCTCCAGAACCCGTCGTTCTCGGGCTACGCGGCGATCCAGGCGTACCTGCCGTCGAAGCGCCTCGCCATCGCGGTCTCGACGACGAAGACGCCGACGACCCCCGACGGCAACACCGCCGAGGTCGTCGCCCAGCGCATCGCGGCCGAACTCGCCCCGGGCGCACCGCTGTCGATCACCTGAAGGAGCCCGGGGCGCTCAGGCCCCGTTCGCGATCCGCCGCTCGTGGACGCGCAGGTGCAGAGTCGCCAGGTCGAGCAGGGGGGTCGCGACGCCGAGGGCGCGCGCCCGGTCGGTGAGGTCGCCGAAGAGGTGCTCGACCTCGGTGGGCCGGCCGGCGGCGAGGTCGCGGTAGAGCGACGGGACCAGCGGCGAACCGGAGGCGGAGACCACGGCGAGGGTGGCCGCGCGCTCGGCCTCCGGCACGGGGTGCCCGGCCGCGGCGGCGACCGCGGCGGTCTCGTCCAGGACCGCGGGTCCGAGGGCGGGGCCGCCCGGCGCGTCGTACACCTCGCCGACCGTGCCGCGCATCAGGCTCGTGACGGCGCCGAAGGTCGTGATGAACACCCACTTGTGCCACATCGCCGTGATGATCCGCTCCGGCACCGGCGCGTCGATCCCGGCTTCGTCGAGAACGGCCCGGATCTTCTCGACGCGGGGGGAGACGGTGCCGTCCTGCTCGCCGAAGGCGAGGTGGGCGAGCGGGGCGAGGCGCCGGATGTCACCGTCGCCGTCGAGGGTCGTGACGACCTTGGCGACACCGCCGAGGACGGCCGACGTGCCGAAGCGGGCGTTGAGGGCGTCGATGTGGGCGAGTCCGTTGAGGAGGGGCACGACGGCCGTGTCCGGCCCGACGGCGGGGGCGACGTCCTCGATCGCCCGGCCGAGCCCGGTGGACTTCACCGAGAGCAGGACGAGGTCGTACGGGCCGTCCACCTCGTCGGCGGTGACCAGACGGGGCGTCAGCGTCCACTCCTCCTCGCGCCCCACGACCCGCAGTCCGCGTGTGCGGAGCGCGGCCGCGCGGGCCGGGCGGACGAGGAAGGTGACGTCCTGTCCGGCGCGGGCGAGGAAGGCGCCGAAGTAGCCACCGGTGGCACCGGCGCCGACGACCAGGATCTTCATGACTGTGGACCTCTCGTGGGGCGCCCGGGGGACGCGGTGGTGGTGATCAGGGGGTGCAGCAACCGGTGCGGGCGGGCGAGCGCCGCCGTGACGGGGTCGGCGTCCGGGCCCGGCGGGGCGAGCCCGGGGCCGGGGGTGACCAGGACGTCCGCGACCGGGACGCTGTCGCCGCAGCCGGTGCAGCGGCCGTCGGGCGCCAGCGGGGCCTCGTCGGCGGTGTGCCGGAAGACGCGGCGCGGCCCGCCGTCCGCCGCGTAGAACTCCTCGCCCCAGGCGGTGAGCGCGCGGACGGCCGGCCAGAGGGCGACGCCCTTGGGCGTCAGCCCGTAGACCTCGCGGCGGCCGGTGCCCGGCTCGGCCCGGCGCTCCATGACGCCCGCCTCGGTGAGCGTGCCGAGCCGGTCGGCGAGGACGGCCCTGGGCACGGCCAGGTGCGCGGCGAACTCCCCGAACCGGCGGACCCCGTAGAAGGCGTCACGCAGGATCAGCAGGGTCCAGCGCTCGCCGACGATCTCCATCGAGCGGGCGAGGGCACAGGCCTGCCCGCGGTAGTCACGCGGAAGCGTCATGGCCGGAGCCTAGCCCACGACAGTTCGGTGACCGAACCGTTTTCGCGAGAGCGAAAGGGACGACTAGGCTCTCGCTCACCATGAACCAGCCCACGGAACCCAAGGCCGACAAGTCGGGAGTGCGCCGGCACAACCTGAGCCTCGTCCTGCGGACCGTCCACGAGGCCGGCGAGACGACCCGCGCGGCCGTCGCGGCCCGCGTCGGGCTCACCCGCCCCGCCGTCTCGTCCCTCGTCGAACAACTCCTGGACCTGGGCTTCCTCGTCGAGTCGGGCAAGACGTTCAGCGGGCAGGCGGGCAGGCCCGGCACCGTGCTGAAGCCGGCGGACACGGGATCCGCCGGGCTCGGCGTCGAGATCAACGTCGACTACGTCACCGTCTGCGTCGTCGACCTGACCGGGGCCGACCGCGTCCGCCGCACCGAGCGCCTCGACAACCGCGCCGCCGCCCCTGACGTCCTCACCCGAGCCGCCCGGATCGCCGCCCAGGCGCTCGACGCCGCCGCCGGACTGCGGCTCGTCCCGGCGGGCGCCGGACTCGCGCTGCCCGGACTCGTCACCGGCGGCACCGTCCGCCAGGCCCCCAACCTCGGGTGGAACGAGGTCGACGCCGAACGTCTCTTCGGCGAGGCCCTCGCCGCACTCCGCCCCGGCACCGAGGGCCTCCCCCTCACCTCCGACAACGAGGCCAACATGGCCGCCCTCGCCGAGCTGCGCTTCGGCACGCACGGAGACCTCCGCACCTTCCTGCACCTGACGGGCGAGATCGGCGTCGGCGGCGCGATCGTCGTCCACGGCGAACTCCTGCGCGGCGCCCACGGGTTCGCCGGCGAGATCGGACACCTGGTCGTCGACGCCGACGGCCCCCGCTGCCGCTGCGGCTCCCGCGGCTGCCTGGAGCAGTACGCGGGCCAGGCGGCCCTCGTCGGTGCGGCCGGGGCCACCGGCGTGCCGGACCTGGTGCGGCGCGCCGAAGCGGCGGACCCGCGCGCCCTCGAGGCCCTCGCCGACGCGGGCCGCATGCTCGGACGCGCCCTCTCGGGCGCCGTGAACCTCCTCGACCCCGAGGCCGTGGTCCTGGGCGGCATCTACCCCCGGCTGATGGCGTGGCTCGCGCCGGCCCTCGCGGACGAACTCGCCGACCGCGTCGTCTCCGGCCTCTGGACCCCGGACGCCGGCCGCCTGCGCCCCGCCTCCGCCGCCACCGACGCCTCGCGCGGCGCCGCCGCCCTCGTCCTCCACGACGTCCTCGCCGACCCCCTGGCCTACGCACCACCGGCACACGACCGACCCCGACCGCCCACGCCGCGCGACTGACCCCCGCCACGTGGCCTGCCCCGTCGGCGGCGCACGACTGGCCGCGCCCGTTCCTGGCCCGCCCGCAGACGGTGGACGACCGACCCCGCTCGCTCACGCCGCGCGACTGACCCCCGCCCCCTGGCCCACCCCCGCCGGTGGCGCACGACCGACCGCACCCGCCGGCCGGCCTGGCCCCGCCGGTGGCGCACGACTGCCCCCGTCCGTCGGTCGACAGGCGCGCGGTCGCACGTACCCGGCGGCCCGGTGCGCGACCCCGTCCGCTCTCATCCGGCTCTCACGCGGGCCTTATCCCGTCATCACACGCCGCCCCTACCTTCGCGCTCATGTTCTTCACCTACCTCCGGCGCGAACTGCGCCGCCGCAGAAGGGCGGCGCTCGTCGTCGCCTCCGGGCTCGCGCTCGGCATCGCGCTGGTCATCGTGGTCAACTCCGTCTCGTCCGGGATGAGTCGGGCGCAGGGCAAGGTCCTGGAGTCGCTCTACGGCCTGGGTACGGACCTGACGGTGACCAAGGCCCAGGAGCGGCCCGGGAGCGGCGGGCAGGCGCAGCGGCCCCGGTTCGAGTTCCAGGGCAAGGAGGACGGCGAGGAGCAGAGCAGCGACCGGCTGATGGTCCAGGGCTTCCAGACCCTGGCGGACTCCACCGTCGCCACCGTCGCGAAGCAGCAGGGCGTCGACCGGGCGGTGGGCGGTCTGAGCCTCGTGAACCTGAAGATCGACGGCGAGTTCAAGCGCGGGCGGATCCAGCGCGGTGAGGCGCAGCGGGCGCAGCCGGGCGGCCCCGGCGGCGGGACCGGCGGGCCGGGGCCGGGTGACACGGTCACCGGCGGCGGCGCGGCCTTCGACGTGAACTCCTTCACCCTCTACGGCACCGACGTCACCGCCCCCGACCTCGGCCCCCTCACCACCTCCACCATCACGGCGGGCCGTACGTTCAAGACCACCGAGACCGACGCGAAGGCCGTCGTCCTCGACAGCGCCTACGCCCAGCAGGAAGGGCTGGCCGTCGGCGGCGAACTGACCGTCAAGGGAGTCGAGTTCGAGATCATCGGCATCGCGACCGCCGACAGCGGACAGTCCGCCGCCCAGGTCTACCTGCCCCTGAGGCAGGCGCAGACGCTCTCCTCCTCCACCGCGAAGATCACCACGATCTACGTCAAGGCGACCGACTCGACACGGATCGACGCGGTGAAGACCGCCATCCAGAAGAACGTGGCAGGCACCACCGTCACCACCTCGGCCGACCTCGCCCAGACGGTCTCCGGCTCCCTCGACACCGCCGCCGGCCTGGCGTCGAACGTCGGCAAGTGGCTCTCGTACGCGGTACTGCTCGCCGCCGTCCTGGTCGCCGGCCTGCTCACCTCCTCCGCCGTCGGCCGCCGCGTCCGCGAGTTCGGCACGCTCAAGGCCCTCGGCTGGAAGAGCGGCCGTGTCACCCGCCAGGTCGTCGGCGAAGCCCTCGTCAACGGCGTCATCGGCGGCGCGCTCGGCATCGCCGTCGGCCTCGCCGGCGCGTACGCCGTGACCGCCGTCAGCCCCACTCTCACCGCCGAACTCGGCGCGAGTGCCGGCGGGTTCGGCGGCCGGGGCGGCGGTATGGTCTTCGGCGGCCCGGCCGGCGGAGCCCGTACGGCCGTCGACAGGACCGTCGACATCGCCCTCACCGCTCCGGTGAGCGTCACCACCGTGGGCCTCGCCGTCCTCCTCGCCCTCGGCGGCGGTCTCGTCGCGGGGGCCTTCGGCGCCTGGCGCGCCTCCCGGCTGCGCCCCGCGGACGCGCTGCGCCGCGTCGAGTAGCAGACCACCGGGGGCGCGTCCGGCCCCGATCCGCCGGACGCGCCCGAACCCCTCACGCACCACAGGAGTCGCACCATGTACGAACTCATCGGCGTCACCAAGCAGTACCGGCGGGGACAGGAGAGAGTCGACGCCCTCGCCGGGATCGACCTCACCCTGGAGCAGGGGGACCGGCTGGTCATCCAGGGACCCACCGGCGGCGGCAAGTCGACGCTCCTCCAGATGCTCGGCGGCCTCGACCGCCCCACTTCCGGCCGGGTCCTGCTCGACGGCATCGACCTCGCCGGACTCTCCGAACGCCGGCTGACGGCCGTGCGCGGCGAGAACATCGGCTTCGTCTTCCAGAGCTTCAACCTCATCCCCACGCTCACCGCCCAGGAGAACGTGGAGACCGCACTCGTCCCGCTCGGCGTCAAGACCGCCGAGCGGCGGGGCCGCGCCGCGGAGGCGCTGGAGTCGGTGGGCCTGGGCGAACGCCTCGGGCACCTGCCCTCCGAACTCTCCGGCGGCCAGCAGCAGCGCGTGGCGATCGCCCGCGCGCTCGTGAAGCGTCCCAAGGTGCTGCTCGCGGACGAACCCACCGGCAACCTCGACGAGTCGATGCGCGACGAGATCGTCGACCTGCTCGAAGGGCTGTGGAAGGAGCACGGCCTGACCTTCGTCATGGTCACCCACGACAGTGCCATTGCCCGCCGGTCGCCCCGCCTGGCCACCCTCCGCAAGGGGCGCATCACGATCAAGGAGAACCGCTCCGCCACCGTGGCGGGGCCTTCCGCCGGCTGAGACATGGATCACTCCACCCCGACCGTGTTCGGCAATGCCGAACGCCACTACGGTGACGGCGAAGCCACCGGGCCGCGACCGCGGGCCCGGTGGTGGCAGCCGGCATACAGGAGTCAGGAGCCGCCATGTTCACCTTCACCTCCCGGGACGGCGTCGTCATCCACGTCCACACGTGGCTCCCCGAAGGGGAGGCGCGCGGCGTCGTCCAGATCGCGCACGGCATGGGCGAACACGCCGCCCGCTACGCCCCGCTCGCCGGGCACCTGGCCGGGCTCGGCTTCGCCGTGTACGCCGGCGACCACCGCGGCCACGGCCTGTCCATGCACGCGGGCCCCGGCCACTTCGGCGAGAACGGCTGGAACCTCCTCGTCGAGGACGTCGCCGAACTCACCCGGATCGCCCGCGACCGCCACCCCGGGCTCCCCGTGGTCCTCGTCGGCCACAGCATGGGCTCCTTCGCCGCCCAGCAGTACCTGCTCGACCACGCCGCCCTCGTCGACGGCGTCGCGCTCTCCGGCACCACGGCCCTCGACGGCCTCCTCGCCGGACTCGCGGACGCCGCACGGCGGGCCGCCGAGTCGGGCGACGAGGGCGACGGCGTCTTCGACGCGTTCAACGCGGCCTTCGCGCCCACCCGCACGGACGCGGACTGGCTCAGCCGCGACGAGAAGCAGGTCGACGCCTACCTCGCCGACCCGCTCTGCGGCTTCGGCGCCGACGGCCAGGGGATGGCCGACATGGGCGCCGCCGCGGGCCGCCTCGCCGCACCCGAGGGCATCCCGGCCGCGCTGCCGGTCTGCGTCCTCGTCGGCGACCACGACCCCCTCAACGCCCGGCTCACCCTCTCCGACCTGCTGGTCTCCCGCTACCGCCACGCCGGCCTCACCGACCTGACGTACCGCAGCTACGAGGGCGCCCGCCACGAGATCCTCAACGAGACCAACCGGGACGAGGTCGTCGCCGACCTCACCGCCTGGATCGAGCGCGTGACGGGCTGAGCCCTCGGCGTCGAGGACGGCGATCCGTTCGCTGCGCCGGTGCCGCGGCCGTACGTCCATCCAGCGGCGGACGGCGGCAGACGGCGGCGGACTGCGGGGGAGGAAGGGGGTCTGCGCGGGGCGCGACCCGAAGAGGTGGTCCATCGGTGGGCCCTCCGGCCGCCGGCGCACGCGGACGGGCAGGGGCCGCTTCGTCCGCTCGGTCGACATGGCCCTTCCGGCCGTACCCGGGGGGAGGTGACGACACGTCGGATGACCTTCGCATCCCCTCGCCGCGGGGGCGTATGTCCGGAATGTCGCGGTGAAAGCGCCGAATGTCGGGGGCTTTCGTCCCCTGGCCAAGGCTTCACGGCGGGCCGTTGTCAGTGGGTGGACCTACCGTTTTCCCCATGACGACGACGACCTATCTGGAGCTGTCGCAGGACGGCGGCGGTGCCCACAAGTTCTACGAAGTGACCGTCGACGGCCTGACGGTGTCGGTCCGTTACGGCCGGATCGGAGCGGACGGACAGACCCAGCGCTCCACCTTCCCGACCGTCGCCAAGGCGCAGGCCGCGGCGGCGAAGAAAATAGGGGAGAAGGTCCGCAAGGGATACGCCCCCGCGGTCAGGGGACAGCGCGCCGCGCGCGCCGTGACCCGCCGCGAGGTGACCTCCGCCCCCTCCACGGCCCGGGCCGTCGCCCCCGTCCTCTGGCGCTTCCGGACCGGTTCCGCGGCCTTCGGCATCCACGTCGACGAGGAGCGCTGCTGGGTCGGCAACCAGGCGGGAGACGTGTTCACGCTCGACCGCACGGGCGAGGTGCAGGCCCGCTTCAGCCTGCCGGACGGCGTCAAGTGCCTGGTCGCCGACGACTTCTGGATCTACGCGGGCTGCGACGACGGCAAGGTGTACGACCTGTCGTCCAAGCTCCCCTTCGCGGCCTACGACATCGCCACCGACGTCGACATCTTCTGGCTCGACATCCACGAGGGCGTCCTGCACGTCGCCGACCGCTCCGGCCGGCTCACCGTCATCGACCACGAGGACGAGCACCAGTGGGCGCGCGGCGGCCTCGGCGAGCACGCCTGGATGGTCCGCGCCGACGGCGACGCCGTGTACTACGGGGACACCCGGGGCGTCGCCGCCCACGCGCCGGACGGCGGCGGCGAACTGTGGCACACCGCGACCGAGGGCGGCGTCCTCTTCGGCTGGCAGGAGGACACCGCGGTCTACGCGGGCACGTCCCGCAAGAAGGTCCAGCGGCTCGCGAAGAAGGACGGCCGCGTGGAGGCGGTGTACTCCTGCGACAGCCCGGTCTACTCCTGCGCCACCTCGCCCGGCGGCCGGTTCGTGTTCGCCGCCGACTCGGCCTCCTCGGTCTACTGCTTCGCCGAGGACGGCACCCGGCTGTGGAAGCTCGGCACCGGCGGCGGGTCGGCGCTCTCCATGCAGTACCGCGACGAGCGGCTCTACCTCGTCACCACCGACGGTTCGCTGGTGTGCGTGGACGCGAGCGAGACCGCGATCGAGGCCGCCAAGGGCGGCACCGTCCCGGTCGCGCGTGACATCAAACTGGCCGCCGCCCTGCCGGTGTACCAGCCGGCGACGAACGTCGCCGCGGTGACCGCCGTCCACGACGCCCCGGCCGGCTCGGTCGTCGTGGAGTGCGTCACCGAGTCGGGCAGGACCCGCGTCCGGGTCGTCTCCGCCGGTTACGACTCCGAGTGGAACGTGCAGTTCCCGCGGGCCATCAGGGAACCCGGCGCGCGGTACGTGGTGGACTCCCTGCACCCCGCCGCCGGCGGCTTCTACCGCGTGCGCGGCGACATCCGGCGCCTGCTGTGACGGGCGGCCACGGCGCCGCCGGCGGCGGTGGGGGCGGCGTCTTCGAGGCGGCCACGGGCGACGGCCCGCCGCTGCCCCGGGCCGACGCCGAGCAGCGCTCGCGCGAGATCCGCGCCGCCCTCGACGGGCTGCTCCAGATCAGGAGGCTGACGGCTCGGCAGGGCGGCGACCCCAAGGCCGCGCCCGCCGACTGGGAGCGGCGGCAGCCCGTGCGCGCGGTGGCCCTCGCTCTGGAGGGCGGCGGGCTCACCCCCTCGTCCGTCGACGCGTCGGGCGGCCGCGTCGGCACCGGATACCGCGTCACCGCCGGAGAGCGGCCCGGCACGGCCGTCGTGGAGTGGCTCGGCCCGCCGGGCTCGGGCGCCGCCCAGGAGGAGGCGTCGGCACTTGGTTCCTGCGTGCCCGCGCTGGCACGGCTCGGCTGGGAGGCCCTGCTCTACAAGGGCCCGCGCGGGCGCCGTTTCCTGGAGGTGGAGCCGATGGCCGACTGAACCGCCCGATGGCGAACTGAACCGCCCGATGCGGGCCGGGGTCGGCCGGCATCGGCCGGGGCGGTTCCGGACCGATCGGGCAGGGCCGGATGGGGCCGATCAGGCAGGGCCGGATCGGGCTCCGGCTCCCGAGGTCAGGCGATCGAGGCGGACACGATCGCGGAGACCGCGATGTTGCAGGAGGCCGTCACCCAGACCGCCGGGTGCGGCTGGGGGTCGACGAGGGTGGCGCCCAGCTTCCCCGGCGTGACCAGGTCCAGGACCAGGAAGGCCACCGCCATCATCACCAGGCCGAGGAGACCGAACGCGGCGGTGGACAGGAGCCCCTTGCCGAAGTCGTCGTACGTCGTCCAGATCGACGTGAAGACGATCCCGCCGATGCCGAGGAGGGCCGAGCTCAGCAGGATCGAGGCGTTGCGGTTGCGGTCCTCCCAGATCTGGCGCCCGAGCTTCCCCGGGGTCAGCAGGTCCACCAGGACGATGCCGAGGATCAACAGGACCACGCCCAGGGCGCCGTAGGCGCCGGCCCGGCCGAGGCCGTTGACGATGTCGCTCATGGGGTGCCGGCTCCGAAAGATCGCGATCACGGGGGATCGGTGGTCAAGGACCGGCAAAATGTAGCGCACGCGTCAACAGCCACCGCCGCCCACCCGGACTTCGGGCGGACGGCGGTGGAGGGACGGGGCTGGGCAGGGCGCGACGGAACGGAGCGGGGGAGAGGATCATCGCGAGGCGGCGTAGGAGCTCAGGAACAGCGCCTCGGCGAGCGCCATGTTCTCGATCTCCGAGGGGTCCACGCTCTCGTTCGGCGCGTGGATCAGACACCCCGGCTCCTCCACCCCGATCAAGGCGATCTCCGCGGCCGGGAACTGCTCGGCCAGCACGTTGCACAGCGGGATGGACCCGCCCTGCCCCGACTGGACCATGTCCTTCCCGTACGCCTCGCGGAGCGCCGCCGCCAGCGCCCGGTAGGCGGGGCCGTCGGTGCGCGCCCGGAACGGCTGCCCGGCGCTCTCCGGCTCCACCTCGACCCGGGCGCCCCAGGGGGCCGTCGACGTCAGGTGGTCGGTGAGGGCGCGCAGGGCTTCCTCGGCGTCGATGCCCGGCGGCACCCGCAGGCTGACCCGGGCGCGTACCTTCGCCTGGACCGCCGCCGAAGAGCCCACCACCGGCGGGCAGTCGATGCCGAGGACGGTGACGGCCGGCCGGGCCCAGAGCTCGTCGGCGACGGAGCCGGTACCGACGAGGGAGACGCCGTCGAGGACGCCCACGTCGGTCCGGAACTGCTCCGGCGGATAGTCCACGCCCTCCCAGACGCCGTCGTCCGGCAGCCCCTTGATCGCCGTGTTGCCGTGCTGGTCGCGCAGACTGTCGAGGATCCGGACGAGCGCGGCGAGCGCGTCGGGCGCCGGACCGCCGAACATGCCCGAGTGCATCTCGCCCTTCAGCGTGGAGACGGTGACGACCACGTTGGTGAGCCCGCGCAGCGAGGTGGTCGTGGTCGGCAGGCCCAGGGCGAAGTTGCCCGTGTCGCAGACCAGCAGGGTGTCGGCGGCGAAGAGGTCGGGCTGGAGCGGCACCAGTCGCTCAAGGCCGCCCGTGCCCTGCTCCTCCGAGCCCTCGGCCACGAACTTGATGTTCACGGGGAACCCCCGGCCCTCCGGGCCGCCGAGCGCGCGCAGCGCCGTCAGGTGCATGGCGATGTTGCCCTTGCAGTCGGCCGCGCCGCGCCCGTACCAGCGCCCGTCGCGCTCGGTCAGTTCGAACGGCGGGGTCTGCCAGGCGGCGTCGTCGAGGGGCGGCTGCACGTCGTAGTGGCAGTACAGCAGGACCGTGGGCGCCCCCGCGGGCCCCGGCGCGTGACCGACCACCGCGTCCGTGCCGTCCGGGGTCGTCACCCGCCGCATGTCGCTCAGGCCGGCCTCCGTGAAGGCCCGTACGAGGAAGTCGGCGGTCTTCGCGCACTCCTCGGGCGGGAACTGGCGCGGGTCGGCGACCGAGCGCATCGACACCAGTTCGGTCAGGTCCTGCTTCGCCCGCGGCATCAGTGCCCGGACCTTCTCCCGCAGGGCTGCGGTCTCGGTGGCCTCGGCGGTCATGCGTACCCACTTCCCTCGGGGGTCGAAAGCCCACTCAGTCAAGCAACAGCGGGCAAACGCCGCAAAAGATGACTCAAGTGGACTATTGGAGGGGCGGTTCGACGGGCGCCGAGGAAGGGGCGGAACAAGAGTGGACGCGTACCCCTCCGCCTCCCGCATCTGGAGAACCTCATGGGTCACCCCAACCGACGCGATCTCGGGCTGCTCGTGCTCAGGGTCGGCACCGGTGCCGTACTCGCCGCCCACGGCACACAGAAGCTCCTCGGCTGGTTCGGGGGCGGCGGCCTCGAAGGCACCACCAAGGCCATGGAGGCCATGGGCTTCAACCCGGGCCGCCAGAGCGCGATCGCCGCGGGACTCGGCGAGGCGGGCGGCGGCGTCCTGCTCGCCCTGGGTCTCGCCACCCCCGCCGCCGGCGCGGCCGCGGCCGGTGCCATGGCCGGCGCCGTCTCCGTGCACGCCCCGGCGGGCTTCTTCGCCCAGGGCGGCGGCTACGAGTACCCGGGGTTCCTCGGCTTCACCGCCGCCGCGATCGGCGTCACCGGCGCCGGCCGCTACTCCCTCGACCACGCCACCGGCCACGTCCTCGACCGGCCCTGGGTGGTCGCCACCGCCTTCATCGGCACCGCCCTCGCCGCCGCGGCGGTCGTCGGCCGCCGCGCCGCCGAGCAGGCCGAGCCCGAGTCGGGGCCGGAGTCGGAGCCGGAACCGGAGTCGGTCTGACCCCTTACGGGAAGCCGGGGGACCCGCACGCGTCCGCCGCGCGGGAGGGTTAGGCTCGCCGCAGAAGGAAGGGACGGGCGCCGCGCATGAAGATCGATCTGACGGACACGGACTCCAGCAGGATCAACAAGGCGATCCTGCGGGGGCGCAGGGCCGTCGGCACACCCGCCGTCGGCGCCGTGCTCACCCTCATCGTCGTCACCGACGAGGAGAACGCCTACGACGCGGTCAAGGCCGCCAACGACGCCTCCCGGGAGCACCCCTCCCGCACGCTCGTCGTCATCAAGCGCCACAACCGGTCGCCCCGCGGGCGGCAGGAGACCCGGCTCGACGCGGAGGTCCGGCTCGGCACCGACGCCGGCTCGGGCGAGACCGTCCTGCTGCGGCTCCACGGCGAACTCGGCGACCGCGCCGACTCCGTGGTCCTGCCGCTGCTGCTGCCGGACGCACCGGTCGTCGTCTGGTGGCCCGTGGACGCCCCCGACGTCCCCTCGCTCGACCCCCTGGGCTCCCTCGCCCAGCGCCGCATCACCGACATGTACGCGGTCGAGGACCCCCTCGCCGCCCTGGAGGCCCGCGCCGCCTCCTACGCCCCCGGCGACACGGACCTCGCCTGGACCAGGCTCACCCCCTGGCGTTCGATGCTGGCCGCCGCGCTCGACCAGGCGCCGCGCGCCGTCGTGACGTCCGCCGCCGTCGAGAGCGAGGCGGAGAACCCCAGCGCCGAACTCCTCGCCCGCTGGTTCGAGGTCCGCCTCGGCGTCCCCGTCGACCGGGTCGTCACCGACGGCCCCGTGGTCACCGCCGTCGCCATGGACACCGTGGACGGCGAGATCCGCATCGACCGGCCCGAGGGCCCGGTGGCCCGGCTCGCCATCCCCGGCCAGCCCAGCCGCGTCCTCGCCCTCAAGGTCCGCACCACCGCCGAGCTGATCGCCGAGGAGCTGCGCCGCCTCGATCCCGACGAGGCCTACGAGGCCGCCCTGCGCGGCCGCGTCTGACGGGCCGGTACGGCCACCGCCGTACCGCCCTCCGCCACGCGGCCGGCTACCCGCGCAGCCGGCCCGGCAGCCAGCGCAGCTGGGCCGCCTGCTGGAAGGGGCCGCCGCCCTCGTGGTCGTTGAAGTCGTAGACCTCGATGGCCTTGTCCTGCCCGGCGTACGCGTTGAAGGCGGCGAACACCGTGGACGGCGGGCAGGTCTGGTCCTCCAGCGCCGTCGAGAACAGGGCGGGGGCCGCCGCGCGGGCCGCGAAGTGGACGCCGTCGAAATAGGCGAGCGTGTTCCGCACCTGCTCCACGCGGCCGCGGTGCGTCTTCAGGTAGTTGCCGATCTCGCGGTACGGGTTGCGGTCCGTCACGGTCGTCGCACGGGGGAAGTCGCACAGGAACGGCACGTCGGGCGCCACGGCCACCAGGTCCCGTACCAGACCCGCCACCGCGAGGCCGATCCCGCCGCCCTGGCTCCCGCCCGTCACCGCGGTGCGTCCCGCGTCCACCAGCGGGTGCGAACGGACCGCCTCCACGGCACGGACGGCGTCGGTGAACAGCCGCCGGTAGTAGTAGGTGTACGGGTCCTCGATGCCCCGCGTCATGAAACCGGGGAACGACGGCGCGCTGCCCACCGGGTCGGCCGTGTCGCCGGTGGCCCAAGTACTGCCCTGGCCGCGCGTGTCCATCACGAAGTGCGCGAACCCGGCCGATGCCCACAGGAGGTGGGTGTGCGGCAGGCCGCGTCCGCCGCCGTACCCGAGGAACTCCACGACGACCGGAAGCGGTTCGGCGGCGCCGGCCGGGACCACGAACCAGCCCTTCACCGGCTGGCCGTCGAAGCCGTTGAACGTCACGTCGAAGGTCTCGACCGTGACCAGCCCCGTCTCGACCCGCTCGAAGCGGGCGCCGAGCTCGTGCGCGCGGGCCTCGTCGAGGGTCTTCGTCCAGAAGGCGTCGAAGTCCTCCGGCTCCACCGAGGCGCTGCGGTAGGTGCGGAGTTGGTCGACGGGCAGGTCGAACTGCGTCATGTGAACCGCCTGGTGAGTAAGGGTCGCGTTCGGTATCTCGACCGGTCACCACCGGCCCTGCCCACCCTAGCCGCGGACGCACCTGATTCATATACGTGAATAGCGCGTGTCCGGAACCACCAGCACGCCGCCGACCCGGTCCGCGTGACATCCTCGGACGAACCGCCCACACCGTATACAGCCGTGGGCCTTCTTCGTCCTGCGCGGAGGGACTCCATGCTCATCAGCCACACCGTGGGGACGGACGCCCTCCACGTGACCCTCCACTGCGACCTGGACGTCACCAACCGGGCCGCCGCGGCCCTCCAGATCCAGGCGCTCGTCCAGGCGCACCGGCCCGCGCGGGTCGTCATCGAGCTCCCGGTCGCGGACCCCACCCCCGCCACCCTCAGCGCCCTCGCCCGCACCCACCGCATGTGCGCGAGCCTGGACATCCCCCTCTCCCTCGGCGGCGCGAGCCTCCGCACCCGCCGGCTCCTGGATGTGAACGGCGCCTGAACCCGCGAACGGGGACGGGGGGATCAGCCCGCCGCCTCCGGGACGGCATGCGCCGTCGCCCGGCCGTTCACGGCCTCGCCGGCCGGCAGCGGGGCGAGCGTCCCGCCCGCCATGGCCGTCACGATCGGGGCCGCGGCGAGGACCCCCCGCTCGTCGGAGCGCGGTCGGTCTCGTACGGCAGGGGCCGGCCCTTCGGCGAAGGACGTGCGGTCACCGACGCGACGCCTGACCGGACGAGGCGTTGCGTCCGGTCCGAATCCCCGACAGGGCGTTGCGTCCATTCGGCGAAGCGGCCTTCGGTCAGGGGCGCGGGTCGCTCGGTCGCGGACGTCCCGCCTCTTGTGACTCCTATCGAATATCGATAGATTTCCATCGTGAGTCGATGGGAGGTCGGGTGATGGGGAAGTTGACCGTGCAGGCGCTGCGTGCCGTGCTCATGGTGGTGCTCGTCGGCACCGTGTTCGTGCAGGCGTTGATGGCGTGGGTGCTGGTGAGCGGGAATGATCCCGAGGACGGGTCGATGCCGCTGACGGCGCTGCGGGTGATCGTGATCCTGGGGATGGTGGCGGCGCAGGTCGCGCTGGTCTGCGTGTGGCGGCTGGTGGCGATGGTGCGGAGGGGGACGGTGTTCTCGCATGCCGCCTTCCGCTACGTGGACGGGGTGATCGGCGCGATCGTGGCGGCGGCCCTCCTGTGGTTCGCGGTGACGGCGGTGAACGCACCGGGGCAGCGGGAGGACCCGGGGGTGACCGTCATCATGGCGGGGGTGGGGCTGGCCATCCTGGGGGTGGCGCTCGTCGTGCTCGTGCTGCGGATGCTGCTGGCGCAGGCGGCGGGGATGCGGGCCGAGCTGGACGAGGTGATCTGATGCCGATCGCCGTCGACATCGACGTGATGCTGGCCCGGCGCAAGATGTCCGTGAGGGAGTTGGCCGACCGCGTGGGGATCACGCCCGCCAACCTGGCGGTGCTGAAGAACGGCCGCGCCAAGGCGGTGCGGTTCGCCACCCTTGCCGCGCTCTGCGAGGTCCTCGACTGCCAGCCCGGCGACCTGTTGCGGTGGGAGGCCGAGGACGGCACCGACGGGTGACGTGACAGGGCGTCAGGGTGCGCGGACGCCCAGGGAGGGCTCCCGCGCACCCGGGGAGCCCTCGGACCGCAAGGGGCGTGACGGCTCCGGCCCGGCGGGGCTCAGTCGGTGCGGCGCAGGGCCGGCGGGGTCCAGTCACCGGTGAGGGCGGGCCGCTGGGGCCAGTACAGGCGCAGGAAGACGTTGAAGCTGCCCGCGGGGGCGGGAAGCCAGTTGCCCTCGCGGTCGGGCCCGGGGTTGTCGTGCTGGACGTGGATGTCCAGGGAGCCGTCGGGGTTGGTCCGCATACCGCTGCGGTCGCCGATCGCGTACCGGTCCAGCGGGTTGTCGGCGAAGAGCTGACGCTCGTTCATCATCGTGAGGGACCAGAAGCCGTCGACGGGCGGGGTCTTCCCGGCGTCGAAGTGCAGCACGTAGGTGTGGGCACCGTCGAGGGGCCGGCCGTCGGCGTCGGCGGTGGCGTGCGGGTACAGCGCGTCGGCGTCGAGGTTGGCTCCGTACCCGAACCGGGTGATGACCGCGCGCAGGGCGTAATCGGTGCCGTAGTCCCCCAGCCCCCGGTGCACGGCCCATCCGCTGGTCTTCGTGGCCTCCGCCCGGGCGAGCAGTTCGCCCAAGGTCTCAGGGCCGCGCCGTGCGGCCGCGTCCAGGGCGGCGAGCTCCTCGGCGGACAGGTCGTCCAGGCTCGCGCCGGGCGCGATGCCCAGTTTGGCGAGGCGGCCCAGGACCGGTGCGTCGGCGGGATCGGGCGGGTTGTCGACCATCATCCGGTTGAGAAGGGCGAAGTAGTCGCGGCCGCTGAGCGCGTGGACCCGGTCGACGGGCGCCGTCGTGGTGTCGGCGCCGGAGGGGACGGGGACGTCGGTGGGAGGGGAGTAGTCGTCGGGGTCGCCCGTCCACTGCGACAGCGGGATCAGCCGCGTGGCGTCCTGGAGCCGGTTGACGGCCGGGAAGTCCGACGGGCCGCTGGTCGCGTACCGGGCGATGATCCAGTTCACGGCGGTGGGGGACTTCAGCAGGGTCAGGCCGTCGGGAACCGTTCCGGACCAGGCCGGGCCGGCGATCAGGAACGGGCCCGCCGAGGGGCCGTTCCTGCGCCGGCCGACGACGGCGCAGACGTTCGACCAGGCGTCCAGGATCGGGACCATCCAGAACCGGTCACCGAACTCGGGCAGGGTCAGCACCAGGGGCTGGTCGGACAGGTCGAGCCAGGCGCTGGAGTACAGGGTGTCCGCGTTCGGCGAGACGACCTCGGTGAAGGAGGCGTCGGGCGTGGAGCGCATGTAGCAGAACTGGTTGACCGGGGCCTTCCGACGCGCGTCGTCCCGCGCCGGGACCGCCGTCATGTTGCCCTTCGTCACGGCCGCCGTGACCAGCGGATACCCGTACAGCCATGCCTCCGTGGCCAGCTTCTCCATCGACTCATCCGTCATCGGCTGCTCCAGGTGTGTGGACGACCCCCGTTCGGCCCGACGCTATGAGCACGGCCCCTCCGCCGCCCGGCGAGTCCGCCGAACGGGTGGCGGGCGGGCGGGCCCGGGTACCTCGGCCTCGCCTTCCGGGCGGCCGGCCTCGCCTTCGAGGCGGTGGGGGACCCCCGGCTCGCCCGCTGTGACGTCCGGGTCCCTGGCCGACGCCCTGCGCCGTGCGACGCGGGACGGCTCGCGCGCCGCCCGCGCTCGCACGCCGTCCGGGCTGGCACGCCGTCCGGGCTGGCACGCCGTCCGGGCTCGCACGCCGCCTGTGCCCGCGCACCGTCCGGGCCCGCACGCCGTTCGTACCCGCTTCCGCGCGCCGGCCGACGGCCTCGTCGCGGAGGACGGCGTCGCACCGGCGCCGGCCGCGCTCGCCCGTCCGTCCGGCTGACCGGGGACACCGGCGGGGCGCGGTGCCGCAACGGTGCGTGCGGCCACCGAGACGGGGTAGGCGCAGCTTCCGGAACGACCCGGAGCGGTACGCGCGGGGAAGGAGGCGTCATGTCCCTGGAGTCCGGATCCCGGCGTGCGTCACCGGGCGGCGACGGCGCGGCCGGGTGCCGGCTGCTGCTGGTGCGCCACGCGAAGGCCGTGCGCAAGGACCGGCGGATCGACGACTTCGACCGCGAGCTGAGCAAGCGGGGGAGGGACGACGCGCCCCGGACCGGCCGCTGGCTCGCGGACTCCGGTCCCAGGCCCGACTTCGTGCTCTGCTCTCCGTCCCGCAGGACCCGCCAGACCTGGCGGCTCGCGGCACGCGCGCTGGACGACCCGCCGCCCGTCGTCTACGACGACCGCCTCTACAACACGCCGCCGAGCGAGCTGGTCTCCGTACTGGCGGAGCGGGGCCCGGGCCTTCGTGCCGTGGTCCTCGTCGGCCACAACCCGGGAATCCACGAGCTGGCCGCCGGCCTGTGCGGGAGCGGCCCTCCGGACCTGCTGGAGCAGGTGAGGGCGGGCTTCCCGACCTCGGGAGTGGTGGTGATCGAGGTGCCCGGTGGCTGGGAGCGGCTGTCCTCCGGCAGCGGAAGGGTGATCGCCTGCTGGTCACCGACCGACTGATCCCCCCGGCCCGGAGGGAGGGTCCGGCCGGTCCCGCCGGCGGGCGGGCGGTGCCGTGGCGGGCGGGAGCCCCGTACACGAGGAGGAGGGTGCGGAACGATGACCGGTGACGGCTCGTACGAGCGCGACCGCACGTACATCACGACCCGGATCACGGCCGACGGGCGGGACGGTTATCCGGTGGAGCCCGGGCGTTACCGCCTGGTCATCGCCCGTGCCTGCCCGTGGGCGAACCGGAGCGCGATCGTGCGGCGCCTGATGGGGCTGGAGGGCGTGCTCCCGATGGGGATCGCCGGACCCCTGCACGACGAGCGGAGCTGGTGCTTCCACCTCGATCCCGAAGGCCGGGATCCGGTCCTCGGGATCGAGTGGCTGAGAGAGGCGTACGTGGCACGCTCACCCGGCTACTCGAAGGGCATCACCGTGCCCGCGATCGTCGACGTCCCGACCGGCCGGGTGGTGACCAACGACTTCGAGCGGATCACGCTCGACCTGGGCGGCGAGTGGACGGCCCATCAGCGGGACGGGGCGCCGGAGCTGTATCCGGAGAGATGGCGCGACGAGATCGACGACGTGGCCGGCAAGGTGTACCGGGACGTCAACAACGGCGTCTACCAGTGCGGCTTCGCCGGTGACCAGGCGGCGTACGACCGGGCGTACCGAAGGCTGTGGGAACGGCTGGACTGGCTGGAGGAGCGGCTCGGACGCCGGCGCTACCTGGTCGGCGACACCCTCACCGAGGCCGACGTCCGCCTGTTCCCGACCCTCGTGCGCTTCGACGCCGTCTACCACGGCCACTTCAAGTGCAACCGGCACAAGCTGAGCGAACTGCCGGCCCTCTGGGCCTACGCGCGGGACCTGTTCCAGACGCCCGGCTTCGGGGACACGATCGACTTCGCGCAGATCAAAGCGCATTACTACGTCGTCCATCACGACATCAACCCGACCGGGATCGTCCCGAGGGGCCCGGACGTCCACGGCTGGCTCACGCCGCACCACCGCGAGGAACTCGGCGGCCGGCCGTTCGGCGACGGCACCCCACCCGGGCCCCCGCCCCCGGCCGAGCGCGTGCCGCCACTCGGCCCGGAATTCGATACGGATTCCGATGCCTGACTGCGCGCCGAGCGCAGAAGCACCCGCAGAAGACGCCCGCCACGGAAATCGGCTTCTCGCCACCCCCGCCGGCCGTTCGACGACCGGGAGGAGATGGCCGTGACGTTCGGATCGCGCCGCCACGGTCGCCGGAGAAGGCGCCGGACGCGGGCCCGGCGGACCCTGATGCCCTCGTTCGCCGAGGTGTCGTGCGCTGGGTTGGAGGGGAGCTTCGCCTGATGGCCTGGGATGTCCGGACGCCGTTCCGGGCGGCATTCCACGCCGCGCTGCCGACGGCGGTCCGGCGCAGGCCGTAGGGCCTGTCCGACCATTCCCGCCGGGTCCGGCCCGCCCGGCACGCACGCTCGGCGCACGGTCGGAAGGTCCGAGTAGCTCCTTCCCCGAGCTCTCGGCTTCGATCGAGCGGGGGAGACCCCATTCGGGGGCGCCCAGGGTGTCGCTGGCCGCAGGCACCGCCCTTCGTCGCCGGTCACCGGCGGACCCCGGTGACCCTCCCGTCACGCGACGGTGCGCGCTCGGGGATCGTCTCGCCGTCCAGGGCGATGCGAGCGGTCACCCGCTTGCCGACGGACTCCCGCCGCACCTCGAAGTGCCGGGCGACGGACGTCACGACCTCCAGACCGTGCCGTCCGACGCGGGTCGGGTCGGTGTCCCCGAGCACCGGTAGGGCCGGCTCGCTGTCCCACACGGTGATGGCGACCAGCCCGTCCTCCAGCCGCAGCTCCAGCAGAATGGGTCCGGGGGCGTGCTGGGAGGCGTTGGTGACCAGCTCGCTGGTGACGAGCCGGGCGGCCTCCACCGCGCAGGGCGGCACGGGCCGGCCGCGCCGCGCGAGACCGTGCAGGAAGTCCACGGTGAGGCGACGGGCCCGGGAGGGTGAGAGGTCACCCCGGGCGAAGGCGTCGGTGATATGGGTGTCGTCGGTCTTCCGCATCGTTCGCTCTCCGTCTCGCACGGCCGGGTCTTCCGGAGTTCACGGGCGCGTCCTGCCCGTGAACTGTCCTTATGCCCCGATATCTCCGCTTACTGCATTCCGAGGCGATCGGATGTGACCCCCGCCCTCGCCCCCGCTCTCACGTTCGCTCGCCTCCACATGTCGGCCTGGCCCGTCCTGGATGCCCGGTTTGCCTTCCTGGGTGAGGGGCACGCGGACCTCCATGAGCCCCGGGCCCCGAAGGGCCGGGACGGAAGAGCGCGACTCCGAGAGAGAACGCGGAAGGGTGAGAGCCGATGTCGATCGGAATCGTCCTGGTCGTCGTGGCGGCCGTCGTCGTGGTCGGGTTCGCCGTGGGTGTGGCGGTGGACCGCCGGCGGCGATCGCGACTGCGCGACCGCTTCGGGCCCGAGTACGGACGGGCCGTCGAGACGACCGGCAGCAGACGGGCCGCGGAGCAGGAACTGGACGCCCGCGAACGCCGCTTCGCCGACCTGGAGATCAAGCCGGTGCCCGGTGAGGTGCGGGAGCAGTACGCGCGGCGGTGGATGCGCGTCCAGGAGGAGTTCGTGGACCGGCCCGAGGCCGCCGTCCACGACGCCGACGAACTGGTGGCGGCCCTGATGCGCGACCGGGGTTACCCCGACGAGGGCCACGAGCAGCGGCTGCGTGACCTGTCGGTGCGGCACGGCCGCACCCTTGAGTGCTACCGGGCGGCCCTGGAGGTCCACGCGATGAGCACCCACAACGCCGCCACCACCGAACAGTTGAGGGGCGCGATGATGCACTACCGCACCCTCTTCGACGACCTGCTCGCCGACGGCGAGCCGACCGGCACCCGCCGGTCCTGACGCGGAGGCAGGAGAGATGCGACACCACGAGACGTCCGAGCGCACGACCCGGGCGCCGGGTCGACGACACCACGCGGACCCGACGGACCAGTACCCCGAGCGGTCGGAGGACCGCCCCGAGCCGGCCGACCGCCCCGAGCCGCTGACCGGACAGGGCCGGTCCGGTCCCGGTCGTCCCGGGCCCGCGACGACCGGAGGCGACGCGGTGCGCCCGCCGGAGCACAGCCCGACGGTCGCACCGGCCCCGCCCCAGCACGCCCGGCCTCAGCGGGGCGGGCCGCAGTCCGACCGGCCTCAGCAGGGCGCGTCGCAGCAGGGGCAGCCCCAGCAGGACCAACTCCCACAGGGCGGGCCGCAGTATGATCAGCCGCAGCCCGGCCGGCCTTGGCACGATCAGTCCCGGCCCGGCGCCCCCGGTGGCCCGCCGCCCACGCCCGCGGCATCCCCGCAGGTGCCGGCTCAGAAAGCGCCTCCCGCAGACCCGTCGGCCATGACCCGGACTCCGCCCACGGGCCCGGCGCCCGCGGCCCACGGCGGTCACGCCCGGCACGCCGCCCCCGCCCCGCAGGAGCGGTCGGAGGGTCCGGACAACGGACGCGCCGCGCGACCCGGCGCCGCCGGAGCGGAAGCGGAGGGGATTCCCGATCTGCTCGGCCCGGCCGAGGAAGGGGAGTTCCGTCGCCGCTGGCACGAGGTCCAGGGCCGGTTCGTCGACGACCCCCGCCAGGCGGTCCACGCGGCCGACGTCCTCGTCGGGGACGTCATGAGGACCCTGGCGGACACCTTCGCCCGGCACCGGCACACCCTGGAGGGGCAGTGGAGCCAGGGGCTGGAGGCCGACACCGAGAGCCTGCGCCTCGCGCTCTGCCAGTACCGCGCCCTGTTCCAGCGCCTGTTGTCCACCTGACTGACGCCCAGGGTGCCCCCCGTTCCCGTGCCCGGCGGTGCGATCGGCCTCGCGGCCCGCACCGCCGGGCCGGCGGCATGTCCGGCACCGGCTTCCCCCGAGGATGCCCCTCTCCGGTGATCCCTGCCGTACGGCGCCTTCGCGCGGCGGTGGTGCACCCACCGCGCACGCGCCGAACCCATACCGACGCCCCGCGGCACTTCGCACGTGACGTATGCACGCTGACGCCTGCGCGGTACCTCGCACGTGCCGTATGCACGCTGACGCCTGCGCGCTACCTCGCACGTGCCGTACGCATACCGACACCCCCCGCGGCACTTCGCACGCGCCGTACGCACGCCGACGCCCCGCGCGGTACTTCGCGCGGGGCGTCGGCGGTCCGGCTGTGAGGGCCGGACGAGCAGGCTTCAGCGGTGGCGCAGCCTGCCGAACAGGCGGCGTGCCTGGGCGCGCTTGCGCGGGTCGGTCGCGGCGCGGCGAAGGGACGCCGCCGCGTCGCGGCCTTGGGGGCTGCGGGCGAATCGCTTGATGCGGTCCAGCAGTGCGGTCATGGGATTCTCCTCCGATGTCGAACGTGCGGGACGGTTCCCGAGAGGGCGCCACCTACCGGAAGGACGCGGGGAGGAGGCAGGCGAACCGCCTCCGGTCCCGGCCTCCGGCAATACCCCCGCCTTCCTTTCCGTGTCCTGGCACTCCGTGTTGCCCCAAGCGGCCGTCTCACACGTCAAGGATCCTGATGAGTCGTCAGGCAAGGTGTTCCGGAGAGTAGTTCGCGTGCGGTAGCGGCGACGCCGGTGCGCTCGTCCGGGTCCCGTCCGCCGCCCCGTCCCGGGGCGGGGGCGCCGCCTCGCCGGCGGGCGCGCTGCCCAGCGAGCCGGTCAGCGTGAGACCGAGCGTGACGAGGGTCGCCGCCACGGCCCGCCCGGCGGCGGGCCGTGGCGGCCGGGCGGCGGAGGACCGGCGCGGCCGGGGCGACCGGTGCGAACGGTGTATCCCCGCCTCCCGGGAGCCGGGTGCGGCGGAGGGCGTGGGGGTGCGTCCCGCGGTCCCCGGGTCGGCGAGGATCCGGGCGCAGGCGGCGGCCTCCGGGCGGGCCTCGGGGGAGCGGTCGGTCATCGCCGGGAGCAGGCGGGCGAGTTCCGCCGGGAGGCCGGATGGCAGCACCGGAGGGCGGTGCAGGTGCGCCAGCGCCGCCTCCAGCGGCGTTCCGCCGTACTCCGGCTCGCCCTTGAGGGCTTCGAGCAGCACCAGGCCGAGGCTGTACACGTCGGCCGCGGGCCCCGTTCGGCGGCCCAGGGCCTGCTCCGGCGCCATGTAGGAGGCGGTGCCGACGAGGGTTCCCGCGCCCTCGGGGGCGTCGTCCGCGGCCTCGACGCGGCGGGAGATGCCGAAGTCCGTGAGGTGCGGGGTGCCCGACCGGTCCAGCAGGATGTTCGACGGCTTGACGTCGCGGTGGACGACGCCGTGGGCGTGCACGTGCGCGAGGGCCGAGGCCAGGGCGGCCCCCGCCCGGCAGGTCTCGGCGGGCGTGAGGACCCCGCGGGCGATCCGCCGACGCAGGGTCGTCCCCCGGACGAGCTGCATCACCAGGAACGGCCGGCTCTCGTCGTGGCCCGTGTCGTAGAGGGTCACCAGGCCGGGATGGTGCATCCCGGCCAGCAACCGGGCCTCCTCGCCGCACCGGGCGTCGGTCCGGCGGGCGCCCGCGGGCCGGAACAGCTTCACCGCCACGGGGCGCCGCAGCCGCAGGTCCAGCGCCTCGTACACGTCCGCCGTGCCGCCCCGGCCCAGGAGGCGGTCGAGCCGGTAACGTCCGTCGACGGTACGGGCCGTCCATGTGGCGTCCGGATGTGCGGGCCTCGCTCGGACCTGCATCGGGGGCTCCCTGGAGGTGTGGCCGGCCCTCTGCCGACGGGCCGGGAGTCGGTGCGTCGCCCACCGGTGCGTGCGCGGGCCCGCGGCTGAACGCGTGCCCCGTCCTTCCATGAACATCCCCTGCAGGACGGCGAATCGACGGTTCCGGCGTGCTCGCGGGGCCGGGAGGGACCCGGTCCGAACGTCTTCGAGGACGGCGGAATGATCCCCGGAGGCCCGGGTACGCGGACGCTGTCCAACCCGCAGGGGAGGAGCAACCAACCATGGGTCTGGGACTGTTCATCGTCATGATCGCCGTCGGCGCCATCCTCACGTTCGCGTCCGACTGGGAGCTCGAAGCGGTCGACCTCGATCTGGTCGGCCTGATCCTGATGGCCGTCGGCCTGCTCGGGACCGCCGTCTACACCAGCGTTCTGCGCCGCCGCCGGATGGTGGTCCCGCCGGTGGCGCCCACGGTCACCGACGACCGTCGTGACCTGCTCTGAGGCGGCCCGCACGTCCGGCGCCGCGCCCTGCACGAACACAGCGACAGAGGAGTGAAAGCGATGACCGACCATCTGTGGTCCTTCAGCACCGAGTCCGGCCACCTGGCGGGTACCGACCTCACCGGGTGGCGCGTCGAGGCCTCCGACGGGCACATCGGCAAGGTGGACAAGCACTCCGACGAGGTGGACGACTCCTACCTGGTCGTCGACACGGGCGTCTGGATCTTCGGCAAGGAGGTGCTCATCCCGGCGCGGGCGGTCACCCACGTCGACCTGGAGGAGCAGACCCTCCACCTCGCCCTGTCGAAGGAACAGGTCAAGGAATCGCCCGAGTTCGTCTCCGACAAGCACCTCGCGGACCGCCAGTACCGCGAGGAGATCGGCCAGTACTACCGCACGTCCTGGCCCTTCCCGGGAGGCACGGTCGGCCTCTGACGGGCCGCCGGTCCACCCCGGTACGCACAGCGCAGCAGCACGTCCCCGACGGGGAGACGATCCCCGTCCGAGAGAAAGGTGTCGCCATGTCCAAGGTGGAGGAGTCGGTCGAGGTCGAGGTCCCGGTGCGCGCCGCCTACGACCAGTGGACCCAGTTCGAGACGTTCCCGCGCTTCATGGACGGCGTCGAACGGATCGAGCAGCGTACGGACACGCTCACCCACTGGGTTACGGAGATCGGCGGGGTGCGGCGAGAGTTCGACGCCGTCATCACCGAGCAGATCCCGGACGAACGCGTCGCGTGGACGACGGTCGAGGGCGAGGCCCGCCAGGCGGGCGTCGTCACCTTCCACCGTCTCGACGCGACCCGGACGAAGATCATGCTCCAGATGGACTTCGCCCCCGAGGGGCTGACGGAACAGGCGGGCGACAAGCTCGGGTTCGTCAAGCGCAAGGTGGCCGGCGACCTCAAGCGGTTCAAGTCGTTCATCGAGGAGCGCGGCGGCCTGCAGACGGACGGCTGGCGCGGATCGGTCTGAGGATCCGGCGCCGGCGCGCCCTCGGCGGGGGTGACAGGAGTCGAACCTGCGGCATCCGGTTGTGGGGGCCGGCGCCCGGGAACGGACCCACCCCCGCTCCGTCCGGCCGCGCCGACGCGCGGAAGGCACGCGTCTCGGCGCGCCCAGGCGCGTGCCTTCCGCGCATCGGGCGAAGAAGGATGGCATGGCCGCCCGAGGGGCGGGTAGGCGGGCCACGGCACCGCCGCAGGACCACCTCTCCCCGCCGTCGGCCCGCGGCCACCCCCCCACGCCAGGCGTCGACGGCTTCGCGACCGCCCCGCATCGGGCCCCCTCCCGATGCGGGGCGGTCGCATGCCCGGGGCCGTACTCCGGCGGGCCACTGCACCTCGGCCTCGCTCGACGAACGCCGACGGGGCGGAGTCGCGTTGACGACCTCGTGTCCGCCGTCGGCGCCCCCGGGCGGCAGGTCAGCCGCCCGGACCCGTCCCGGGCGGCGGACCGTCCCGGGTGGCTGACCGGACCGGGTGGCATGGATGCCGGTCGGCGGGGCATGCGGGTGTCGAGCGATGGGACACGCTCACGCCGGACGATCCACGGTTCCCCCCCCTTGCCGTGGGTCTGCGGCACTCCCGAGCGGCCCGCACCCGTAGAGGTGCGGGCCGCTCGCATGCCGCCCCGAGCTCTCCCCGACCCGGCGCCCCGAGCTGCCCCCCGACCCGGCGCCCCGAGCTGCCCCCGATCCGGCGCCCCGACCCCGCGCCTCGGGATGACGCGCCCCGGGACGACGTGCCCCGGCGGGCCGGACCGCCGAGCGGTCTCCCCGCACCCCCGGGGTTTGACCCCGGGAAGAGCGGTAAGCCGAACTGGTAGGCACCGGAAGCAGAGTGACGGACAGTCGGCCCACGGAACCCGCTCAGGAGGCGCTCATGTCGAACCCGACCCGAGCCCTCGTCCGTGCGGCGCCGTGCGTCGCGCCGGTGGGACCGACCGGGCCTCGCCGCCTCGCCGCCCCTTCCGGTGGCCCGTGGGTCCCGGGGACGGCCCCCGGGACCCACGGGCATCGGCGCGAGCCGCCGCATCCGGGGATCCCCACGCCGGGCCTTCCGATGCGGGGTGTCCCCCTGCACGGCGTCCCCGTGCGGGGGCTCACCGCGGGGGCGGTCTCCCCGCCCGCGCACTCCGGCCGGACCGCCGCGGCGGAGTCCTCCGCACCGGTCCGCCCGCCCCGTCGCCCGACCCGCCCTCCGGTGACGCCGCCGTCGCGGCCGCCGGAGGCCGCAGTCCCGTCCGAGGACCCCAGTGCCTCGGGCCGGAGCGGGGAGAGCCGCACGTACGCTCCCGCCGTGACCCCCGACGCGCCGCGCGGACGGGACGGGCAGGAGGGGCGGAACGGGCGCGCCGCCGGTGACGGCGGGAACGCCCGTCGTGGACGGTGGTGGCACCACGCGCCCCCGCGAACGGCCGGCACGCCGCGGGCCTGACTCCGCACCGTGCCGCGCCGGACGGAAGCCCCCACGCTCGACGGGGGCTTTCGCCGTGCGGCCCCGCTCCCGGGCGCCGCGTCCGCGCAGTGCCCTCAAGACCCGGCGCGCGCCCCGTAGCGTCCTGCGACTCGCCGAGCCGCCTTGGCGGTGCGGGGCGTCCGCGCCGTCCGTAACCGATCACGGGTGGAGCGCCACCGGACCGGGTGGTGCGGGTCCGCTCCCGTCCCGTGCTTCAGAGGAGGATCTTCATGAACGAACGGAACGGCGGTACGCCGGAGGACGAGCCGAGGGAGGCGCGGCACGGCGGGAAGGCGCAAGAGCCGGACAGCGGCACCGATACGGGTAACGGCAGGCACGACGGGCGCGGCGAGACGAAGGAGGAGCGCGCGGACCGGCGCTGGCAGGAGCTCCTCCAGGAGATCCGGGTCGCCCAGACCGGCGTCCAGATCCTCCTCGGCTTCCTCCTCACCGTGGTGTTCACCCCGCTCTTCCACGACCTGGAGCAGACCGACAAGACGATCTACCTGGTCACGGTCGTCCTCGGGTCGCTGGCGACGGGCGCGTTGATAGGCCCCGTGGCCTTCCACCGGATCGTGTCGGGGCGGCGGGTCAAGCCCCAGGCCGTCGTCTGGGCCTCCCGGCTCACCTTCACCGGCCTCCTGCTGCTGCTCGCGACGCTGACGGCGGCCCTGTTCCTCGTCCTGCGGGTGGCGACGCACGACCCGTACGTGCCCTGGCTGGTCTCCGGCGTCCTCGCCTGGTACCTGATCTGCTGGTTCGCCCTGCCCCTGTGGCTCCGCACCCACTACGCCGACAGAAGCTGAACCGGATACGCCGACCGAAGCTGACCGGAGCACGACCCGGGAAGCCCCCCGACCCGAGGCGTGTACCGGTCAGGGAACCGCCGCCCGCGGGGGAGGGCGACGACGGAGAGGGGCGGGCCCCCCCCCCCGCGGGGGCCCCCCCCCCCCGGGCCGGCGGCGTCGCGCCGGCCGCGGCCCGATGGGGGGGCGCCGCCCGGGGGCCGGGGCGGGGGGGGACCCGGGGGGGCGG
>NZ_JBWKCA010000032.1:0-70705 GCF_056436715.1 Streptomyces sp. NPDC043176 | reverse complement strand
AGCTTGGGGAAGGAGCTACTTGGGCGTTTCGGCCGTGCGGCGAGCGTGCGTGCCGGGCGGTCCGGACCCGACGGGAATGGTCAGACAGGCCCTAGGGGAGCGTCTTGCCGTTCGGGCCGGATCAGGGAGCGGGGCCCGGTGCGCGCGATCGCAAGGCGGAGGAGGGAGCCGACGCGGAGCGTCGGCGACCGACGACTACGCGGCGAGCGTGCGTGCCGGGCCCCGCGAGCCCGGCCTGAACGGCAAGACGCCCCCAGCCCGACCCCCCTGTCCAGCATGCGGACACGTGCCCGAGGGAGCGCCCGCCGGGCGCTCTGCCGCCGGGGGCCGCCCGGCCGTCCGCCTGCCGCACCCGGGACGGCCGGGCGCCGGAGGCCCGGTCTGGGAATCCGGCGCTCCGCATGATGCGATGAGCCCATGAGCATCACTCTCACCACCTGGTCCCTCGAACAGACCTCGCCGTCCGACCTGCGTCCCGCGACCCCGCCGGAGGGCGAGGACGTCCGGATCCGGCGGGCCGAGGTGCCGTCGGCGGAGTTCAGCCGCTTCCTCTACACCGCCGTAGGCGGCGACATCCGCTGGTCCGACCGACTGTCGCTGACGTACCGGCAGTGGCAGGAGATCGTCGAGAAGCCGGGCGCGGAGATCTGGGTGGCGTACGACAGGGGGACGCCGGCCGGGTACGTGGAGCTGGACCCGCAGGACGACGGCGTGGTGGAGATCGTCTACTTCGGCCTGATCCCGGCCTTCCGGGGCCGCCGGATCGGCGGGCACCTCCTGTCGTACGGCACCGCGCGGGCGTGGGACCTGGCCGAGCGCTGGCCGGACCGCGAGGAGACCAAGCGGGTCTGGCTGCACACCTGCTCGCTCGACGGCCCGCACGCGATGGCCAACTACGAGCGGCGCGGCTTCCGGCTGTTCGACACCAAGGTCGAGGAGGCCGAGGAGGCCGAGACCCCCGGCCCGTGGCCCGGCGCCCACGCCTGAGCCGTACCGGAGGAACCTCCGAAGCACCGCAAAGGGGCCCTGATCTGGGCCCCTTTCGCGTGACCCAGAACACACTGTCCCATCAAGCGAGACGACTACGTCCGAATGCTGGACGATGCTGGACTGGGTCCAAAGTCCCGTGACACGCTTCCGTCATGTCTGGAACTGGAATTGCCTTGGTGAGTCGGCGGCACGTCGACCTCGGCCGCATGTCCAGCGCCATCTGTCCGGCGCGCTGAGAGAACCAGCACCGCCGCGATTCTTTTTCAGCCCGACTCTGCCCCACCCTGCTGCGCACTGACGCGCCACCCTCTGACCTGAGCGCGAGTGTGCAGGTCAGAGCCGCCCTCTCGCAGTCCCGAAGGACAAGACGCCATGGCCGCCACCCCGGAAAACCCCACTCCCGCCGCCGCCCGCCGCAAGGCCGGGCGCCACCGTGGCGAGGGTCAGTGGGCCGTGGGGCACTTCACCCCTCTGAACGGCAATGAGCAGTTCAAGAAGGACGACGACGGTCTCAATGTGCGGACACGGATTGAGACGGTCTACTCGAAGCGCGGCTTCGACTCCATCGACCCCAACGACCTGCGCGGGCGCATGCGCTGGTGGGGTCTCTACACCCAGCGCAAGCAGGGTCTGGACGGCACCAAGACCGGCGTCCTGGAGCCGGAGGAGCTGGACGACGAGTACTTCATGCTCCGCGTCCGCATCGACGGCGGCCGGCTGACCACCGAGCAGCTCCGCGTCATCGGCGAGATCTCCGAGGAGTTCGCCCGCGGCACCGCCGACATCACGGACCGCCAGAACGTCCAGTACCACTGGATCCGCATCGAGGACGTCCCCGAGATCTGGAACCGCCTGGAGGCGGTCGGCCTGTCGACCACCGAGGCCTGCGGCGACACCCCGCGCGTCATCCTCGGCTCGCCCGTGGCCGGCATCGCCGCCGACGAGATCATCGACGGCACCCCCGCCATCGACGAGATCCAGCGGCGGATCGTGGGCAACAAGGACTTCTCCAACCTGCCCCGCAAGTTCAAGTCCGCGGTCTCCGGCTCGCCGCTGCTCGACGTGGCGCACGAGATCAACGACATCGCCTTCGTCGGCGTCCGGCACCCCGAGCACGGACCCGGCTTCGACGTCTGGGTCGGCGGCGGCCTCTCCACCAACCCCAAGCTCGGCGTCCGCCTGGGCACCTGGGTCTCCCTCGACGAGGTCCCGGACGTCTACGAGGGCGTCATCTCGATCTTCCGCGACTACGGCTACCGCCGGCTGCGCAACCGCGCCCGACTGAAGTTCCTCGTCGCCGACTGGGGCCCGGAGAAGTTCCGCCAGGTCCTGGAGGACGAGTACCTGAAGCGCAAGCTGACGGACGGCCCCGCGCCCGAGCAGCCCGCCGGCCAGTGGCGCGACCACGTCGGCGTCCACCGGCAGAACGACGGCCGCTTCTACGTCGGCTTCGCACCGCGCGTCGGCCGGGTCGACGGCGCCACCCTGACGAAGATCGCCGAGATCGCCGAGACCCACGGCTCCGGCCGGGTCCGCACCACCGCCGAGCAGAAGATGCTCGTCCTCGACGTCGAGGAGGCGCAGGTCGACGGCATCGTCGCCGCGCTGGAGGCGCTGGACCTGCGCGTCACCCCCTCGCCGTTCCGGCGCGGCACGATGGCCTGCACCGGCATCGAGTTCTGCAAGCTCGCGATCGTCGAGACGAAGGGCCGCGGCTCCTCGCTCATCGACGAACTGGAGCGCCGCATCCCGGACTTCGACGAGCCGCTCACGATCAACATCAACGGCTGCCCGAACGCCTGCGCCCGCATCCAGGTCGCGGACATCGGCCTCAAGGGCCAGCTGGTCCTGGACGACGAGGGCAACCGCGTCGAGGGCTACCAGGTGCACCTGGGCGGCGCCCTCGGCCTCGAGGCCGGCTTCGGCCGCAAGGTCCGCGGCCTCAAGGTCACCGCGGCCGAGCTCCCCGACTACGTGGAGCGCGTCCTCAAGCGCTTCCGGGCGGAGCGCGAGACCGGCGAGCGCTTCGCGACCTGGACGGCCCGCGCATCCGAGGAGTCGCTGTCGTGAGCGAGCGTGCGGCCCCGTTCTTCTGCCCCTACTGCGGCGACGAGGACCTGCGTCCGAACGAGCAGGGTCACGGCGCCTGGGAATGCGCAGCGTGCAGTCGAGCCTTCCAGTTGAAGTTCCTGGGGCTGCTCGCCCCGGCGACTTCGGGCAACACCCCTGGGAGGGAAGAGATATGACGATCACTCAGCGCGAAGAAGGCCAGGAAGCCACCGCGGCCGACCTCAAGGCACTCGCCGAGCAGGCCGGCCGTGATCTGGAGGACGCCCCCGCCCTCGAGATCCTGCGGTGGGCCGTGGACACCTTCGGCGAGCGGTTCTGCGTCACCTCCTCCATGGAGGACGCGGTCGTCGCCCACCTCGCCTCCCGGGTCCGTCCCGGCGTGGACGTCGTCTTCCTCGACACCGGCTACCACTTCGAGGAGACCATCGGCACCCGCGACGCCGTGGACGCCGTGATGGACGTCAACGTCATCACGCTGACCCCGCGGCGGACCGTGGCCGAGCAGGACGCCGAGCACGGCCCCCGGCTGCACGACCGCAACCCCGACCTGTGCTGCGCGCTGCGCAAGGTCAAGCCGCTGGAGGAGGGCCTGACCGCGTACCGCGCATGGGCCACCGGCCTGCGCCGCGACGAGTCCCCGACCCGGGCGAACACCCCGGTCGTCGGCTGGGACGAGAAGCGGCAGAAGGTCAAGATCTCCCCCATCGCCCGCTGGACGCAGGAAGACGTCGACGCGTACGTCATGGAGCACGGTGTCCTCACCAACCCGCTCCTGATGGACGGTTACGCCTCCGTCGGCTGCGCCCCCTGCACCCGCCGCGTCGTGGAGGGCGAGGACGCCCGCGCCGGACGCTGGGCGGGCCGCGCCAAGACCGAATGCGGGATCCACGGCTGATGACCACGACCCCTCAGACCTCCCAGACCTCCCAGGAGAACCACGTGACCGGTGCCACCATCTGGCTCACCGGCCTGCCGAGCGCCGGTAAGACGACCATCGCGTACGAGCTGGCCGGGCGGCTCCGTGACGAGGGCCACCGCGTCGAGATCCTCGACGGCGACGAGATCCGCGAGTTCCTCTCGGCGGGCCTCGGCTTCACCCGCGAGGACCGGCACACCAACGTGCAGCGCATCGGCTTCGTCGCCGAGCTGCTCGCCTCGCACGGCGTGAAGGTCCTGGTGCCGGTCATCGCCCCGTACGCCGACAGCCGCGAGGCGGTCCGCAAGCGCCACCAGGCCGAGGGCACCGCCTTCGTCGAGGTGCACGTGGCCACCCCGGTGGACGTCTGCTCGGTCCGTGACGTGAAGGGCCTCTACGCCAAGCAGGCGGCGGGCGAGATCTCCGGCCTCACCGGCGTCGACGACCCGTACGAGGCCCCCGAGACGCCCGACCTGCGGATCGAGTCCCAGAACCAGACCGTGCAGGAGTCCGCGGCGCAGCTCCACGCGCTGCTCACCGAGAGGGGTCTGCTGTGACCACCGTCGCCCACGCCCACGACACCACGGACAGTCCGTTCGCGCTGTCGCACCTCGACTCTCTGGAGTCCGAGGCCGTCCACATCTTCCGCGAGGTGGCGGGCGAGTTCGAGCGGCCGGTGATCCTGTTCTCCGGCGGCAAGGACTCGATCGTCATGCTGCACCTGGCGCTGAAGGCCTTCGCCCCGGCGCCGGTCCCCTTCACGCTGCTGCACGTCGACACGGGGCACAACTTCCCCGAGGTCCTCGCCTACCGCGACCGCGTGGTGGCCGAGCACGGGCTGCGCCTGCACGTGGCCTCCGTCCAGGAGTACATCGACGCGGGCAAGCTGCGCGAGCGCCCGGACGGCACCCGCAACCCGCTGCAGACCGTCCCGCTGACCGAGGCGATCCAGCAGCACCGCTTCGACGCGGTCTTCGGCGGCGGCCGCCGCGACGAGGAGAAGGCCCGCGCCAAGGAGCGGGTGTTCTCGCTGCGCGACGAGTTCTCGCAGTGGGACCCGCGCCGCCAGCGCCCGGAGCTGTGGCAGCTGTACAACGGCCGCCACGCGCCCGGCGAGCACGTCCGCGTCTTCCCGCTCTCCAACTGGACCGAGCTGGACGTCTGGCAGTACATCGCCCGCGAGGGCATCGAACTGCCGGAGATCTACTTCGCCCACGAGCGCGAGGTCTTCGCCCGCAACGGCATGTGGCTGACGGCCGGCGAGTGGGGCGGCCCCAAGGACACCGAGACGGTCGAGAAGCGGCTCATCCGCTACCGGACCGTCGGTGACATGTCCTGCACCGGTGCCGTCGACTCCGACGCCACGACGCTCGACGCCGTCATCGCCGAGATCGCCGCCTCCCGCCTCACCGAGCGCGGCGCGACCCGCGCCGACGACAAGATGTCCGAGGCCGCGATGGAAGACCGCAAGCGCGAAGGGTACTTCTAATGAGCACGTCCACCGAGCAGTTCGCCGACGTCTCGGCCACCACCCTGCTGCGTTTCGCCACCGCCGGGTCCGTCGACGACGGCAAGTCCACCCTGGTGGGCCGCCTCCTGCACGACTCCAAGTCGGTCCTCACCGACCAGCTGGAGGCCGTCGAGGCCGCGTCCATCAAGCGGGGCCAGGATGCGCCCGACCTGGCGCTGCTCACCGACGGCCTGCGGGCCGAGCGCGAGCAGGGCATCACCATCGACGTGGCCTACCGCTACTTCGCGACCGCCCGCCGCCGCTTCATCCTCGCCGACACCCCCGGGCACGTGCAGTACACCCGGAACATGGTCACCGGCGCCTCCACCGCCGAGCTGGCCGTGGTCCTCGTCGACGCCCGCAACGGCGTCGTCGAGCAGACCCGCCGTCACGCCGCCGTCGCCGCCCTGCTCCGCGTCCCGCACGTGGTCCTGGCCGTGAACAAGATGGACCTCGTCGACTACGCCGAGCCCGTCTTCGCCGCGATCGCCGAGGAGTTCACCGCGTACGCCTCCGAGCTCGGCGTCCCGGAGATCACCGCGATCCCGATCTCCGCGCTCGCCGGCGACAACGTGGTGGAGCCGTCCGCGCACATGGACTGGTACGGCGGCCCGACGGTGCTCGAACACCTGGAGACCGTCCCGGTCAGCCACGACCTGACGGCCTGCCACGCGCGGTTCCCCGTCCAGTACGTGATCCGCCCGCAGACCGCCGAGCACCCCGACTACCGGGGCTACGCCGGCCAGATCGCGGCCGGTGCCTTCCGGGTCGGCGAGGAGATCACCGTCCTGCCGTCGGGGAAGACCTCCACGATCACCGGCATCGACGCGCTGGGCGAGTCGGTGGACATCGCGTGGGCGCCCCAGTCGGTCACGATCCGGCTCGCCGACGACATCGACATCTCGCGCGGCGACCTGCTCGCCCCGGTCGGTGACGCCCCGACCACCAGCCAGGACGTCGAGGCGACGGTCTGCCACGTGGCCGACCAGCCGCTCTCGGTGGGGCAGCGGGTCCTGCTCAAGCACACCACGCGCACGGTCAAGGCGATCGTCAAGGAGATCCCCTCGCGGCTGACCCTGGACGACCTGTCCCAGCACCCGAACCCCGGGCAGCTGGTCGCCAACGACATCGGCCGGGTCGTCGTGCGCACCGCCGAGCCGCTCGCGCTCGACGCGTACGCGGACTCCCGGCGCACCGGTTCGTTCCTCCTGATCGACCCGGCGGACGGCACCACACTCGCGGCGGGCATGGCGGGCGAGTCCTTCGCCACGGCCAAGGCCGTCGCCGCGGTGGACGAGGAAGAAGGGTGGGACTTCTGACATGAGCCAGGACTTCTATGCCACCTTCGCGAAGGAGGGCGGCCGGGTGGGCTCCGGTGCCCTCGGCGCGGGCCGGGGAGGTGTCGCGCGATGTGCGTGCTGACCTCGATGCGCCGCGCGAGCGGTGCGACACGGCTCCACCCGCTCCACCCCGAACGACATAAACGCAGACTTTGCAGAAGCTGAATCGAGGGGAACACTTCCCGTGCCTGCCACCACCCGTACCACCCTGCGCCGCGGCCTCGCCGCCGCCGCCGCTCTCCCGCTGCTGATCGGCGCGCTCGCCTCCTGCGGCTACGGCTCCGAAGCCAAGAACGACGAGAAGAAGAACGTCGCCACCGAGGGCGAGAAGCTCTCCGCCGACACCGTACGGCTCGGGTACTTCCCCAATCTCACGCACGCCACCGCACTCGTCGGTGACCAGGAGGGCATCCTCCAGAAGGAACTGGGCGGCACGAAGCTGGTGCCCACCACCTTCAACGCGGGCCCGTCCGAGATCGAGGCGCTGAACGCCGGCTCGATCGACATCGGCTTCATCGGCCCCTCGCCGTCCATCAACGGCTACGTCAAGACCAAGGGCTCCAACCTGCGCATCGTCGGCGGCGCCGCCTCCGGTGGCGTGAAGCTCGTGGTGAACCCGGCGAAGATCAAGACCCTGGACGACCTCAAGGGCAAGAAGATCGCCACCCCGCAGCTCGGCAACACGCAGGACGTGGCCTTCCTCAACTGGATCTCCGAGAAGGGCTGGAAGGTCGACGCCCAGAGCGGCAAGGGCGACGTCTCCGTGGTCCGCACGGACAACAAGGTCACCCCGAACGCCTACGCCTCCGGCGCCATCGACGGCGCCTGGGTGCCCGAGCCGACCGCGTCGAAGCTGGTCAGCGACGGCGCGAAGGTCCTGCTCGACGAGTCCGACCTGTGGCCGGACAAGAAGTTCGTCATCACGAACATCATCGTGTCGCAGAAGTTCCTGGCGGCGCACCCGGACGTCGTCGAGGCGTTCCTGCGCGGCGCGGTGAAGACCAACGAGTGGATCAACGCCAACCCGGACAAGGCGAAGGCCTCGGCCAACGCCAAGCTGAAGGACCTCTCGGGCAAGGCGCTGGGCGCCAAGGTGATCGACGCCGCGTGGCCGTCCATCCAGTTCACGAACGACCCGCTGGCGGCCACGCTCCAGGCGCAGGCCGACCACGCGGTGAAGGCCGGTCTCCTGAAGAAGCCGGAGCTGTCCGGCATCTACGACCTGAAGCCGCTCAACAAGGTCCTGAAGGCCGCGGGGCAGCCCGAGGTCTCCGACGCCGGTCTCGGCGCGAAGTAGTCCCACCGAGCAGCCGGCTTCAGACACCCGTGCAGCAGCCCGAGTTCCGCTTTACCAGGAGGTGACGACCATGGCCACGACCGCGACGCTCGCCAAGGCCGAGGACCGTGCGGCGGTGACCCATGCCGCCCGCATCGAGCATGTCTCCAAGTCCTTCGGCGGACCCGCCGGCGGGCAGCTCGTCCTCGACGACATCTCGCTCGATGTCGCGCCGGGCGAGTTCGTCACCCTCCTGGGCGCCTCGGGCTGCGGCAAGTCCACGCTGCTCAACCTGGTCGCCGGGCTCGACCGGCCGTCCGCGGGGTCCATCGAGACCCCCGGCGGCCGGCCGGCCCTGATGTTCCAGGAGCACGCCCTGTTCCCGTGGCTCACCGCGGGCAAGAACATCGAACTGGCCCTGCGGCTGCGCGGGGTGCCCAAGGCCGAGCGGCGCACCGAGGCCGAGCGGCTGCTCGACCTGGTGCGGCTCGGCGGCTCGTACGGCAAGCGGGTCCACGAGCTGTCCGGCGGCATGCGCCAGCGGGTCGCGCTGGCCCGCGCGCTCGCCCAGGACAGCGACCTGCTCCTGATGGACGAGCCGTTCGCCGCGCTCGACGCCATCACCCGGGACGTGCTGCACGACGAGCTGACCCGGATCTGGCGGGAGACGAAGCTGTCGGTGCTCTTCGTCACCCACAACGTGCGCGAGGCCGTGCGGCTGGCCGAGCGTGTCGTCCTGCTCTCCTCGCGGCCCGGCCGGATCGCGCACGAGTGGACCATCGACATTCCTCAGCCGCGCCGCATCGAGGACGCCGCCGTCGCGGAGCTGTCCCTCGAGATCACCGAGCACCTGCGTGGGGAGATCCGCCGCCATGGCCAGCACTGAAACCGCCCTGACGTCGCCGAAGACGGACGACCTCGCCGGCCTCGAAGCGGGCCTGGACGCTCTCGACAGCGTGCAGATCCGGCGGACCCCGGTCCGTGAGGTGCTGCTCAAGAAGGTCTTCCCGCCGGTCGTCGCCGTCGTCCTCGTCCTGGTCGTGTGGCAACTGCTCGTCACGCTGAAGGTGACGGACGAGTACAAGCTGCCCGCGCCGTCCGCCGTATGGGACAGCCTGACCACGATGTGGCGGGAGGGCACGCTCATCGAGGTGCTGTGGACCAGCGTGTCCCGGGCCCTGTTCGGGTTCCTCCTGGCGCTCGCCATCGGCACCCCGCTGGGTCTGCTGGTCTCCCGCGTGAAGTTCGTGCGCGCGGCGATCGGACCGATCCTCGCCGGTCTGCAGTCCCTGCCGTCGGTCGCCTGGGTGGCGCCCGCCGTCCTGTGGCTCGGCCTCAACGACAGCATGATGTACGCGGTGATCCTGCTCGGCGCCGTCCCGTCCATCGCCAACGGCCTCGTCGCCGGTGTCGACCAGGTCCCGCCGCTCTTCCTGCGGGCGGGCCAGACGCTCGGCGCGACGGGGCTCAGGGGCGCCTGGCACATCGTGATGCCGGCCGCGCTCCCCGGCTACCTGGCCGGTCTCAAGCAGGGCTGGGCGTTCTCGTGGCGTTCGCTGATGGCCGCGGAGATCATCGCGTCCTCCCCCGACCTGGGGCTCGGCCTCGGCCAGCTCCTGGAGAACGGCCGCAACAACATCGACATGGCCGGGATCTTCCTGGCGATCATCCTGATCCTGATCGTCGGCATCGCCATCGACCTGCTGATCTTCAGCCCGCTGGAGCGTGCGGTGCTCCGCCGCCGCGGTCTGCTGACGAAGAGCTGAGACCGACCGTGAACCGCCCCGTCCTCCTCGTCGTCGCCCACGGCAGCCGTGACCCGCGGCACGCGGCGACCGTCCAGGCGCTGGTGCGCCGGGCCAGCGCGCTGCGGCCGGGGCTGCGCGTGGAGACGGCGTTCCTGGAGTTCAACCTGCCGTCGGTGCCGGGGGTGCTGGAACGGCTCGCCGCCGACGGGGTGCGGGAGGTGGTGGCGCTGCCGCTGCTGCTGACCCGCGCGTTCCACGCGAAGGCCGACATCCCCGCCGTACTGCGCCAGGCGCCGCCGTCCCTGGACGTCCGGCAGGCGGAGGTGCTCGGCCCCTCCCCGCTGCTGATCGCGGCGGTGGAGCGGCGGCTGTACGAGGCCGGGCTCACGCCCGCCGACAAGAGCGCGACCGGGGTCGTCCTGGCCTCGGCGGGCTCCACAGACCCGGAGGCGATCGCGGTGATCGCAGAAACGGCGCGGGAGCTGCGGCGCACCGGTTGGTGCTCCGTGCGGCCCGCGTTCGCCTCCGCATCCCTTCCCCGTACGGACGAGGCCGTCCGGGCGCTGCGCTCGGAGCCGGGCGTCCGGCGGGTGGCCGTCGCCCCGTACGTCATCGCCCCCGGCCGCCTCCCGGACCGCATCGCGGCCGGCGCCGCGGAGGCGGACGTGCTCGCCGGCGTCCTGGGCCCCTCTCCCGAGCTGGCGCGCCTGCTCCTGGACCGGTACGACGGGGCGCAGGCGGCCCGTCCGCGGGTCGCCAGGACGGCCTGACCTCCGGGGCCCGACGGCTCTCCGGGGCCGAGCGGCGCTTCAGGGCCGAGCGGCGGCGCTTCGAGCCCGACGGCTCTCCGAGGCCGAGCGGCTCTCCGGGCCCGACGGCTCTCCGGGCCCACTACCGCTTGGGGCCACTACCGCTTCGGGTCCCGTCCGCTGGCCGCGAGGGCGCGGTCGAACGCCGGGGCGTCGGCGGGGACGTCGAGGGGCGTGGCGAAGCCCTCGTACTGCCGGTAGACCTCGGCGTGTTCCTCCACGACGCCGAGGACGAAGACCGCCGTGTCCTCGGGCACGGCGAAGTCCTGCCCGGTGGAGCGGGCCAGGTCCCAGCCGTGCAGGGCCAGTTCCTTCACGAGCAGTGAGGCGATCGTGGTGGCCGGCATCGTGGCGTAGCCGGTGTCGACCTCGCCGTCCCAGACGCCGGGGCGTTCCCAGGCGGCCAGGGCCCGGCCGAGCCGGTCCGCGTACGCCTCGGCCCAGCCGTCCTCGCCGGCGAAGTCCCGCCCGACGGTCTCCTCGGGGAGCGGGGTGCGCAGGGCGCGGTGTTCGAGTCCGTGCGCGGAGTAGAGGACCAGGTGGTTGGCGAGTTCGCGGACCGTCCAGCCGGCGCAGACGGACGGGGCGGCGAGCTGTCCGGCCGTGACGGTGCGGGCGACCCGGCTCGCCTCGGCGGCGCAGACGGTGAGGTGGGTGTGGATCTCGTTCATGCGGCCGACGCTACGGACCCGGCCGGTGCCGGTCTTGAACTTTCGCGACACGTGGTGAAGTTCGTGACCCCGGACGCACATCCTTCGGGCCCTCTCACTCGTCTTCCGTGCGTCGGGCCGTACGGACCCGGCGGACATCGATTCCCAAGGGCAGACATTTTGATCACTTCGACACTCCGCGTGCGCGGTGCCGTGACCGCGTCCCTGACGGTCTCGGCCGTCCTGGCCGGAGGCGTTTTCGCCGGGCAGGCACAGGCCGCGCCGGTCGCGCCGTCGATCACCGCTCCGGGCGGCTTCGTCATGAACAACGGGACGGGGGCGACGCTGTTCACGAAGATGGCGGACACCCGGCGGTCGACCGGTTCCACCACCAAGATCATGACCGCCAGGGTGGTCCTGGCCCAGCGCGGCCTCAACCTCGATTCCAAGGTCACGATCCAGAAGGCCTACAGCGACTACATCGTCTCCAGGAACGCCTCCTCCGCCCGGCTCGTCGTCGGGGACAAGGTGACCGTCCGGCAGCTGCTCTACGGCCTCATGCTGCCGTCGGGGTGCGACGCGGCCTACGCCCTGGCCGACAAGTTCGGCACCGGCACCACGCGGGCGGCCCGGGTCAAGTCGTTCATCGGGAAGATGAACGACGAGGCCCGGAAGCTCGGCATGACGAACACGCACTTCGACTCGTTCGACGGAATAAGCAATGGGCAGAACTACTCGACCCCGCGCGACCTGACGAAGCTCGCGAGCAGCGCGATGAAGGACGCCACGTTCCGCACCGTCGTCAAGACGAAGTCCACGACGCAGAAGGTGACCACCAAGTCCGGCGGCTACCGCTACATGGCGTGGAGCAACACGAACAAGCTCCTGAGCACCTACAGCGGCGCGATCGGCCTGAAGACCGGCTCCGGTCCCCAGGCCAAGTACTGCCTCGTCTTCGCGGCCACCCGCGGCAACAAGACGGTCGTCGGCGCGGTGCTCGGCGCGCCGTCCGAGGCGAACCGGGCGGCCGACGTCAAGAAGCTGCTGGACTACGGCTTCCAGCGGTAGTCCACGCGCGATCGGGGCGGTCCGCCGCCGGCCGCCTCCCGTTCGCGGGAGGCGGCCCCGCCCCGGGTCCCGTCCGGTGCGTCTAGGCGAAGTCGAGCCCGCCCGTGCGGGTGCGCTTGAGCTCGAACAGGTCGGGGTCGCCGGCGAGGACCCGGAAGCTGTCGAAGAGTGCGGCGGCCCGCTCGCCGCGCGGGATGGCCCGCAGGACGGGGCCGAACCAGACGGTGCCGTCGACGTGGATCGTCGGGGTGCCGACGTACGCCCCCGACCCGGGCTCCGTGCCGGCGTCGTGGCTGCGGCGGACGAGCTCGTCGTGGGCCGGGTCGTGGGCGGCGGCGGCGAGTTCGGGCGGGAGGCCGAGTTCGGTGAGCGACTCGGCGACGACGGCGTCGAAGTCCTTCTGCTTCTTCTCGTGGATGCGGGTGCCGTACGCGGTGTAGAGCGGGCGGAGGATCTCCTCGCCGTGCTGTTCGGCGGCCGCGACCGCCACCCGCACCGGGCCGATGGAGGCGTCGACGAGCTCCCGGTACCAGTCGGGCAGGGTGTTGCCCTGGTTGTGGAAGTACAGGCTCATGACCTTGAAGCGGAGGTCGATGTCCCGGTGGTTCTCGACCTCGAGCATCCAGCGGGAGGTGATCCAGGCGAAGGGGCAGGCGGGGTCGAAGTAGAAGTCGACGGTGGGGCGGGCGGGGGTTCGGGGCTGGGACTCGGTGCTCGTCATACAGTCGAATCTAGCCATGGGGTGGCCTGTCACCGTGGTCCAATCACGAGCCGTGTGAGTGGGCCACTTCGGGCTCAGCCCTCTCGGGTCATCTCGACGAGCCTGACCACCGTGTTCCAGTTCCTGGCGGTGGCGACGAGGCCCTTCACGACGGACGGGCGGGAGACCGCATCGCTCAGCCGGGACCTGCCGAGGCCGTCGGGAGTGTGGAGGTAGAGCACCCGGTCGCCGAGTGCGAACTCCTCGGGGAGGAAGGCCTCACGGTCGATCGCGGCGAAGCGTTCGGGATCGGCGGGCCCGGAGTAGTAGACGGCGTGCAGCTGCTTGCCTTCGAGGTCCGCGGCCGGGAAGGGGCAGGCCTCGGCGACGGCGGCGAGGTAGTCGGCGCCGCGGACGAGGCAGTCGACGCGGAAGCCGAAGCGGTCCTCGACCGCCGCCTCGACGGCGTCCCGGAGCTCGTCCTCGCCGGCGCCCGAGTCGGTGGTGAAGACGGCGTTCCCGCTCTGGAGGTAGGTGCGGACGGCGCCGTACCCGAGGCCTTCGAGGAGCGCGCGGAGCTCCGCCATGGGCGCCTTCCGGTGCCCGCTCACGTTGATGCCGCGGAGCAGCACGGCGTACGTCTTCGTCATGGCCTCAATCTAGGCGGCCACCGCGCCTCGTGGGGGGCGGCACGGTGGCCGGTTCGAACACTGGCCGATGAAGGGGATCGCGGAGAAGACCCTTCACCCATCTGTGACTTATTCAACAAGGTTTCGTAATCGCGAATCCATCATTTGCGGTGATAGCGGGCGAGGACCCGGTTCCCGTCCGTGACCAGCCGTCGGCGCAGTTCGCCCGCGTCGACGGCTCCGCTGTAGTACTCCTGGAAGGCCGGGGTGGCCACCTTGTCCTTCCATTCCGGATAGCCGCGCACCGCCTGCGCGGGCGCGGGCCGCAGATGCGGCGCGACCGCGGCCCCGACCGCCCAGCCGTCGCGTGCGGTGTGCAGGGAGGGATCGGCGAGCGCGGCCGTGCCGGTGGGCAGCATCCAGTCGCCCCGGGCGAGCCGCACCATGTTCTCCGGACGCAGGAAGAAGTCGAGGAACGCGGCCGCCTCCTTCTTGTGGGGGCTGGCCTGGGCGATCGACAGCGTCTGCGGGGAGACGCCCTGGGCGAGTCCGGCGCTGCCGGCGGGGGCGGGCAGCACGGTCCATTCGAAACCCGCGGGGGCCTGCTGCGCGATCTGCTGCCGGTAGGCGAAGCCCAGCGGGACCATGGCGTACTCGCCGGCGAAGAAGCCGGGCAGGGTGTCGGATCCGCCGCTGCCGAGCGTCGTGCGCGGGGCGGTGCGGTCGGTGACCACCTGGTCGTGGATGGTGTCGGGGACGACGGTGTCGGCCTCGGCGAGGTCGACGGTCACCCGGCCGTCCTCGCCCCGGTGGAAGAGCCGGCCGCCCGCCGAGAGCCCGAGGTTGAGACTGACGGAGACGGGCTCCTTGAGCGGCCAGGCGACGGCGTGGCGGCCGGGGCCCATGGCCCGGGTGAGGTCCTGGGCGATCCGGCGGAACTCGGTCCAGGTCCAGGGGTGTTCCGGGGTGGGGACGCGGACGCCGGAGGACTCCAGGATCCTGCGGTTGGCGATGATCACGCGCGGTTCCTGGAGGAAGGGCACGCCGTGGACGCCCTCGCCGAAGGTGGTGGTCTCCCAGCTGCGGGCGGGGATGTCGGCGAGCAGCCGCGCGGAGAGCAGCGGGCGCAGGTCGGCGAGGTCCCCGCCGTACGCGAAGTCGCCGAGGTCGTCGGAGGCGTCGTGGATGATGTCGGGCGCCTCGCCGCCCTCGAAGGAGGTGAGGAGCTGGTCGTGGACGGAGTCCCAGCTGCCCTGGACGTACTCGACCTGGATGCCGGGGTGGGCGGCGTTCCACTCCTTCACCAGCTGCCTGTTGGCGTCGACGGACTCCTTCTGCCAGGCGAGCGACTGGAAGCGGAGCCGCACGACCCCGTCGTCGGGGCCGTCGGAGCCCGCGCCGCAGCCGGTCACCAGCAGGGCGAGGAGGGCGAGAAGGGCGAGGGCGCGTCTCATGACTTCACCGCCCCGGCGAGCATCCCGCCCGTGATCCGTCTCTGGAGGACGGCGAAGACGACGAGGGACGGCAGGGTCGCGAGGAAGGCCGCCGCGGCCAGCGGTCCGAGGTCGGCGACGCCCTCGGCGCCGAGGAAGTGGGTGAGGACGACCGGCAGGGTCTGCTTCTCCGGGGACTTGAGGAGGACGAGGGCGAAGAAGAACTCGTTCCACGCGGTGACGAAGGCGAACAGCGCGGTGGCGACGATCCCGGGGCCGAGCAGCGGGGCGGTGACCGAGACGAGGGTACGGAGCCGGCCGGCGCCGTCGACGGCCGCGGCCTCCTCCAGTTCGGCCGGGACGGCCCGTACGTACCCCGTCAGCATCCAGAGGGCGAAGGGCAGCGACCAGACCACGTAGACCAGGACGAGGCCGGCGACGCTGTCGACCAGGCGCAGGTTCTTGAGGACGAGGAAGAGCGGGATGATCACCAGGACGAAGGGGAAGGCCTGGCTGATCACCACCCAGCCGGTGGCGGCCGAGGCGAGCCGGCCGCGGTGCCGGGCCGTCACGTAGGCGAGCGGTGTCGCCACGGCCACCGCGATCACGGCCGCGGCGACCGCCGCCACCAGACTGTTCCCGGCGGCCCTGAGCAGCGGCTGCTCGTCGAAGGCCTGCCGGAAGTTGGCGAGCGTGGGGTCCCGCGGGATCCAGGTGGGGTGCAGCGAGGCCAGCTCGGGCGCGGGCTTGAAGGCGGCGGAGAGCAGCCAGAGGAAGGGGAAGGCGAGGAAGACCAGGTACGCGAGGAGGGCGAGGTACTGGCCGATCCGCGCGGGTCCGCCCGCCTTGAGGGTGCTCACCGGTCCTGGTCCCCTTTCAGACGGCGTACGAGGGAGAGGGCGATGAGCACCGAGACGGCGGCGACCATGACGCAGCCCATCGCGGCGGCGTACCCGAACTGTCCGTAGCGGAAGGCCTCTTCGTAGGCGAAGAGCATGGGCAGCCGGGTCCGGCCGCCCGGGCCGCCGCTGGTCAGCACGTAGACCAGGGCGAAGGAGTTGAAGTTCCAGATGAGGTTGAGGGCGGTGATGGCGAGGGCCACCGGTCTCAGCGCGGGCCAGGTGACGGCGCGGAAGCGGCGCCAGGCGCCGGCGCCGTCGAGGGCCGCGGCCTCGTGGAGGTCGCGCGGGGTGTTCTGGAGTCCGGCGAGCAGGGCGACGGTGGTCTGCGGCATCCCGGCCCAGACGCCGACGACGAGCACCGCGGGGAGGGCGGTGGCGAGGCCGGAGAGCCAGTCGTGGCCTTCGCCGAGGCCCAGGTTCCGCAGGGTCTCGTTGAGGATGCCGGCGTCGGGGTGGTAGACGAGCCGCCACATGATGCCGACGACGACCTCGGGCATCGCCCAGGGCACGATGGCAAGCGCCCGCGCCAGCGGGCGGAAGCGGAGCTTCTGGTCGAGCAGCAGGGCGAGGCCGAGGGCGAGCAGGAACTGGGGGACGGTGACACCGACGGCCCAGAGCAGCCCGATGCGGAAGGAGTCCCAGAAGAGGGTGTCGTGCAGCAGGTCCTGGAAGTTGAGGGTGCCGACCCACTGGGTGGCCCGGGTGCGGCCCGACTGGGCGTCGGTGAAGGCGAGCGCGATGCCGTAGAGCAGCGGGCCGACGCTGAGCACGAGGATCGGCAGGAGGGCCGGGAGCACCAGGAACCAGGCGCCGAGGTCGGGCCCGCGGGGGCGTCCGTCACGGGCGGCGCGCGAGGGGCGCGTCCTGCCCGGTCGCTTCGTCGCGGTCAGCGAGCTCATCGATCCGACCCCCGTCCGCTGCCTCGGCCGCCGTGGGAACCCCGCCATGGTCCTGACGGCCCGTCGGCCCGTCAAGGCGAGCTACGCCGTGAGCTGCGCGGATGCGAGACTTTGGCGCAAACACACGGGTGAGGGAGAGGTCGATGGACGAGGCTCGGGCGCGGGAGATCCTGGCGGCGGCGGGGCTGCCGGTCGCGGAGGCGCGGCTGCTCGCCCTGGGGGAGAACGCGGTCTTCGCGGTGGGCGGCCTGGTGGTGAAAGTGGGCCGGGACGCCGAGCTGTTCGGGCGGGCGGAGCGGGAACTGGCGCTGGCGTCGTGGCTGGAGGCGGCGGGGGTGCCTGCCGTGCGGGCCGCCGAGGAGAAGCCCCGTCTGGTCGAGGGGCACCCGGTCACCGTCTGGCACCGGCTGCCCGACGCGGTCCGGCCGGCCGAGCCGCGCGATCTGGCCCCGCTGCTCCGGGCGGTGCACGCGCTGCCCGAGCCGGCGGACCTCGCCCTTCCGCGCCGTGACCTGCTCGGCGGGGTCGAGCGGTGGCTGCGGCTCGCGGGCGACGCGATCGATCCGGCGGACGCCGCGTTCCTGCGGGAGCGGCGCGACTCCTTCGCCCCGGCGGCCGCCGCCCTGACCCCGCGTCTGGCGCCGGGCCCGGTCCACGGCGACGCCCTCCCCCGGAACGTTCACGTCGGCCCGGACGGCCCGGTCCTGGTGGACCTGGAGACCTTCTCGTCGGATCTGCGCGAGCACGACCTCGTGGTGCTCGCCCTCTCCCGGGACCGGTACGGCCTCGACCCGGCCGCCTACGACGCCTTCACGGAGGCGTACGGCTGGGACGTCCGGGAGTGGGAGGGGTGCGCGGTGCTGCGCGGCGCGCGGGAGACCGCGAGCTGTGCGTGGGTGGCGCAGCACGCGCCGGTCAATCCGAAGGCGCTGGCCGAATTCGAGCGCCGGGTGGCCTCGCTGCGGGAGGGCGACGCCGAGGTCCGCTGGTACCCGTTCTGACATCATGGCCGGTGCCGAATCCGGCCCGATGAACGGGGTGTCGAGATGCGTGTCGAACTGTCCGAGGTGTCCCTCGACGTCGAGGTGAGCGGCGAGGGGCCCGCCGTGCTGCTCGTGCACGGCTTCCCCGACAGCCACCACCTGTGGCGCCATCAGGTCGCGGCGCTCACCGCCGCCGGATTCCGGTGCGTCACGCCGACGCTGCGGGGCTTCGGCGCGTCGGACCGTCCCGAGGGCGGCCCGGAGGCGTTCCACCCGGCGAAGCACGTCGGCGACCTGCTCCAGCTCCTCGCCCGGCTGGACCTCGACCGGGTCCATCTGGTCGGCCACGACTGGGGCTCCGGCATCGTCCAGGGTCTCGCCGGTGTGGTGCCGGACCGGGTGCGCAGCCTGAGCCTGCTGTCGGTGGGTCACCTGGGCTCTTTCCGGGCCGCCGGCTGGGAGCAGAGGCAGCGGTCCTGGTACATGCTGCTGTTCCAGCTGGCCGGGGTCGCCGAGGACTGGCTGGCGCGGGACGACTTCGCCAACCTGCGCGAGATGCTGGCCGAGCATCCCGACGCGGAGGCCGTGATCGAGCCGCTGCGCGCCCCCGGCGCCCTCACGGCCGCACTGGACATCTACCGCGCCGGTCTCCCGCCGGAGGTCCAGTTCGGTGCCGGCCCGCCGGTGGTCCCGCTGCCGACGACCCTGCCGGTCATGGGCCTGTGGTCCACCGGCGACCGCTTCCTGACCGAGCGGTCGATGGAGGGCACGGGCGAGTTCGTCCAGGGGTCCTGGCGCTACGAGCGTGTCGAGGAGGCCGGTCACTGGCTCCAGCTGGACCAGCCGGAGCGGGTGAGCGACCTGCTGCTGTCCTTTCTCAAGGAGAACTCCTGACGGCTCGGCTCCCGGGTCCGTCGGCGACCGGCGGCACCTCGCCGTCCGGACCAGCGCCCCCTCCAGGCCGGCGCGGGCGGTCCGGCCCGTCGCGTCCGGGGCACCCCCGAGCTCACGCTCACCGTCCGCGGCCTCGGCGACGCTCGTGGCCTGCCTCTTCGACGTCGGCCCCGACGACACGGCCGCGTCATCACCCACGAGCCGCTCACCCTGGCGGATCGCCCCCGGCGAGGCCCGCACCGCCGCCTGGAGGCTCCCGGGGGTGTCCCAGGGGGTGTCCCAGGGGGTGTCCCAGGGGGTCTCTAGACCGCCGCCGCGATCGCCGCGCGCAGGGGCCACGTGGGGTCGACGACGGCTTCCGCGTCGCCCTTGCCGCGCAGGAAGGCCTGGAAGTTCTCGGCCCAGGCGCGGTACCAGCCGATCTGGCGGTCGTGCAGCTCGGCGAGGTCGAGGCCGGCCACCTGCGGGTGCCGCTCGGCTATCGCGACGGCGACCCGGACGGCGGCCAGCGCGTCGGCGGCGGCCTGGTGGGCGGCTTCGAGCACGACGCCGTACTCGGCGCAGACGGCTTCCAGGGTCCGCTTGCCGCGCCGGTAGCGGTCGACGGCGCGGTCGATGGTGTAGGGGTCGACGACAGGGCCGATGGCCGTCCCGCCCAGCCGCTCCTCCAGGGAGGGCAGTCCGTGGCGGCGCAGCTCGGCGGCGAGGAGGGTGAGGTCGAAGGAGGCGTTGTACGCCACGACCGGGACACCGTCCTCCCAGTACTCGGCGAGGGCCTTCGCGATCTCGTCGGCGACCTCGCGCACCGGCCGGCCCTCGGCCGCCGCGCGCTCGGTGCTGATGCCGTGGATCGCGGTGGCCTGCTCCGGGATGCGGATGCCCGGGTCGGCGAGCCAGTCCCGCCGGCGTGTGACCCGCCCCCCGCCGTCGACCTCGACGATCGAGGCCGTGACGATACGGGCCTCCAGCGGTTCGGTGCCGGTCGTCTCCAGGTCGAAGCCGACCAGCGTGTCGTCGTGCCAAGCCATCGGGTCCTCCTTACGTGATCTCCCCCGTGGTGCTGACCACCCTCGCACGCACCACTGACAACGCCTCCGGCTGCCCCCGGCGGGGGCTCAGGAGACGGGGCGGGAGTCGAGCCAGACCGACTCGAATTCCTCCCGGTACGTCTCGAAGAGGCCGTGATCCCCGTCACGGGAGGCCTGCCCGTGCCGGACCACGTTCCGGCCGCCGCCGCGCAGCACGAGGACCGGTGCCTCCATGCCGCGGGCCCGGCGCAGGTAGGACTGGACGACGCCGACGCCGTCCGGGCCGTCCCCGTCCACCAGGTAGGCGGTGAACCGGGGGGTCTCGTCGAAGACGTGGATCTGGAAGGCGCCCGGGTCGCGCAGCTTCGAGCGGACCCGGCGCATGTGCAGGATGTTCATCTCGACGGAGCGGCTCAGCTCGCCCTTCTTGAGGCCGAGCTCGCGCTCGCGCCGCTTGACGGCGCTGCTCGCCGGGTTGAGGAAGAGGAGCCGGACCCGGCAGCCGGACTCGGCGAGCCGGACCATGCGGCGGCCGGAGAAGTTCTGCACGAGCAGGTTGAGGCCTATGCCGGTGGCGTCGAGGCGGCGGGCGCCGCCGAAGAGGTCCTCTGCGGGCAGCTGCCGCTGGAGCCGGACCCGGTCGGGGTGGACGGAGACGACGTCGGCGTACCGGTCGCCGACGAGGTCCTCGACGGCGTCCACGGGCAGCCGGTCGGCGGACGGCACTCCGGCGCCGCTGCCGAGGATCTCCAGGATGCGGGCGGAGGCCCGTTCGGACTGGGCGAGGACGGTGAGCGACAGGGCCCGGTTGCGGGAGACCACGTTCCGCGTGACCTCCAGCTCGTCGAGGGCGAGTTCGACCTCGCGCCGGTCGTCGAAGTAGGGCTCGAAGCAGGGCCAGTGCTGCACCATCAGCTCGCGGAGCTGGGGCAGCGTCAGGAAGCTGAGCACGTTGTCGTCGGCCGGGTCGAGGAGGTAGCCCTTGCGCCGGGAGACCTCGCGGACGGCGACCGCGCGCTGGACCCACTCCTGGCCGGCCGGTCCGGCCGCGGCCACCACCCACTCCTCGCCGTGCACGGGTTCGTACACGGGTCGCAGGACGGCGGCGACCACGGCCCGCAGCCGCTGTTCGACGAGGTTCAGCCAGATGTAGGCGCGCCCGGCCCGCTGGGCGCGGGTGCGCACCTCGCTCCAGGCCTCGGCGCCCCAGTCGAGTTCCGCGCCGATCTCGACCGGCCGGGCGACGGTGACCGCGCCGGGCGGTGCGACCGTTCCGGTCGGCGCCTCGGCGGGGTCGGCCGGCCCCCCTTCGTGACCCGCGTCACCTGGGGGCAGCTCCAGACCTCCCGAGCTCACCCGCGCACCGCCTTCTGCTCCTGGAAGCCCGTTTCGACCACTCTGACAACGATCAAGGAAGGGTACTCCGGGAGCGGGAGGCGGTGCAGCAGGATCGTCAGGCTGCTTGCTCAACTGCCCAGATCGGGCTGTCCGTTCTGTGAGGCGAGATCGGACGGAGTGAGCGGATTCATAGCGGTTAGGTCCCTGGGCGCGAGCTGGAAGCCCTGCCAGTGGACCGGCATCGGCTGCTGGTCCTCGTCCCGGGCGATGTGGTGGAACCCGATGTTGACCCACACGGACGGCTTGGTCAGGGTCTCGCCGTTGACCCATTTGTCGACGCTGTTACCGGCGTTGGGGGCGCAGTTGCCGATGTTGTCGCTCGCGTACTGCTCGCAGGCGCGGGCCTGGGTGAAGTACACGTCGTGCTTGGTGAAGCCGCGGCCCGCGTGGGTGTCGCTGTGGCCGGGCACGATCTCGTACGAGCGGGCGTGGCCGTCGGCGTTGGTGCCGGTGCCGCTGACCACGCGCCACCAGCGCATGTTCTTGGCGTCCCCGGCGAGCTCCTTGGTGACGACGGTGCGCTTGGTCGTCACGGTCGGTCCGCCGCCGCCCGCGGGGGCCGGGGTGACGGTGGAGTCGAACTGCTCGATCCGGTCCTTGGTGGAGCCGTCGAGGCCGAAGTCCAGCTTCCAGAAGACGTTGTGGGCGTGGCTGGTGGCGTAGCCGCGGGCGCCCTTGCCGAGGGGCCAGCCGCGGCCGTCGGTGGCGTTGTAGTCGACCGGAGAAAGGCTGCCGGTGGCACCGACGTTGGCGCCGATGGTGCCGTCGGCGGAGAACCGCCACTCGGTGATGTACTCGTACCAGCCGACCTTGTTCACGGTGTAGACGAGCAGGTCCTTGGCCTGGGCGTGCCAGACCTTGGAGCCGCTGTCGCTGGCCATGCGGTAGGCGTGGCCGCGGGCCCGGGTCGTGGTGCACAGGCCCTTGACGTCGCCGGCCTCGGGCACCTTGATCGTGGTGAGGGTGCCGCCGGGGCACTCGGCGGGCTTGAGGGCCTGCAGGCCCCAGCCGAAGCCCGCGCCGGTGAGGTCGTCGTACTCGGAGACGCCGTCGTCGTACGGCACGTGGATCTGGGCGAGCCGGGCGCTGGCGAGGACCTTGACGGGGGCGGCCGTGCCGGGCGGCTGGTAGGTGATCTTGTCCAGGACGAGACCGGCGTCGGTGCTGTAGCGCCAGCACATGCGCCAGCTGGCACCGCCGTCGAGCTTCTGCATGATGCGGTAGGCGGAGGAGCAGTCGGGACCCGCCGCGTACGCGGTGCGGGGCGGGGGCGGGGTGGGTGCGGCGGTCGCGGGGCCGGCGGCGGCCGTGGCGGTGCCGAGCAGGGCGGCCGCGGTCAGGGCGGCGCCCCGCCCGCGGACGCGTCGCGTCTGTCGGGTGGCCGGGCTGTGCTGGGTGGACATGGGAACGTACTCCCTCGTACGGAAGGCGGCAGGAGAGGGCCGGGGCGGCGGTGGTCAGCCGACGCGGGTGACGGTCCTCGCGGAGAGGTCGACGATCAGGTTCCGGGTGTCGATCCAGGCCCCGTTGAGGACCTTGGTGACGAGCCGGACGCAGCGGTGCTCACCGCAGCGGACGAGCTGCGGGGGCACGTCGGCCTCGCGGTAGGGGCGGTAGGCGTCGCCGTTGAACCACAGCTGGGCGGTGGAGGTGAGCTCCTTGCCGGTGGCGTCCTTGTAGTCCTCCTTGACGCCCTTGCCGAGCGGGCTCGCGAGGATCAGCTCCAGGGCCTCGCGCAGCTCCTCGGGGTGGGCGGAGGGCTGGACGCCCTTCTGCGCACCGGACTTCTCGACCTTCCCCGTGTCGAGGTTGACGGTCCGGGTGATGAGCTCGTCGCGCGCGTAGTCGTAGAAGCGCACGTCGGCGCGGCGCGTGTCGTCGCCCGGCTGCGGGTCGGCGAGCTCGGTGGTGAGGTGCTGCGGCCCGCGGCCGCCCTCGACGTTCTCCTGGGCGGCCGCCGCGGGCGGGGTCAGCGCCAGCGCCTCGGCCCGGGCGAGCTCGTCGTCGGTGAGCGGGTCGCTGCCCACTCCCCGGGCCCCCTCGACCGGCGGCGGCGCCACCGTCGCCGGCGGCGGGGCGGAGCCGGCGGCCCGCGCGCCCGCCTCGCCCTGCCCGGTGGACGCGCCTGCGGAGGCGGCGCCGGACGTCCCGGCCGTGTCCGCCCCCACCGCGGCGGTGCCGCGCCCGCCCGGCGTGCCCTCGGCCCCCGCCGAGGCCGGCAGGGTGACCGCGACCGCGACGGCGGTTCCCGTCACCGCCATGGCCGCTCCGGCCACCACCTTCCCCAGGTGGCGGCGTGCTATTTCGTACACACTTCCCCCTCTATCCCCCTCTTGGTCCTACGGTCACCCGGTAGGACGGGGCGAAGTCCTAGGAGGTTGCCCCTCTTTCGGGCAGGATCTGGCCGAAGAGCACTTCATCAACCCGGACAGAAGAGGAAGATTCGTATCCATGCAGGTCTGGCCGGGAAAGGCGTACCCCCTGGGCGCCACCTACGACGGAGCGGGCACCAACTTCGCGGTCTTCTCGGAGGCCGCCCACAGGATCGAGCTGTGTCTGCTCCATGACGACGGCTCGGAGACGGCGGTGGAGCTGCGCGAGACGGACGCGTTCGTCCGGCACGCCTATCTGCCGGGCGTGATGCCGGGTCAGCGGTACGGGTTCCGGGTGCACGGCCCGTACGCCCCGGACCGCGGGCTGCGGTGCAACGCGGCGAAGCTGCTCCTCGACCCGTACGCGCGCGCGGTGTCGGGGCAGGTCAAGTGGGGCGAGGCGGTGTACGGCTACCCGTTCGGGCGGCCGGACGCGCGCAACGACCTCGACTCGGGCCCGCACACGATGACCTCGGTCGTGGTCAACCCGTACTTCGACTGGGGCGACGACCGGCGCCCGCGCACCGAGTACCACCACACGGTGATCTACGAGGCCCATGTGAAGGGCCTGACGATGCTCCACCCGGACCTCCCCGAGGAGCTGCGCGGCACGTACGCCGGGCTCGCGCACCCCTCGGTGATCGGCCATCTGAAGAAACTGGGCGTGACGGCGCTGGAGCTGATGCCCGTTCACCAGTTCGTGAACGACCACCGGCTGGTGGACGCGGGGCTCTCCAACTACTGGGGCTACAACACGATCGGCTTCTTCGCCCCGCACAACGCGTACGCGTCCTGGGGCGACCGGGGCCAGCAGGTCCTGGAGTTCAAGTCTGCGGTGCGGGCCCTGCACAAGGCAGGGATCGAGGTCATCCTCGACGTGGTCTACAACCACACCGCCGAGGGCAACCACCTGGGCCCGACGCTCTCCATGCGGGGCCTGGACAACCCCTCGTACTACCGGCTCGCGGACGACCCCCGCTACTACATGGACACCACCGGCACGGGGAACTCGCTGCTCATGCGCTCCCCCCACGTGCTCCAGCTGATCATGGACAGCCTGCGGTACTGGGTGACCGAGATGCACGTGGACGGCTTCCGCTTCGACCTGGCGGCCACCCTGGCCCGCCAGTTCCACGAGGTGGACCGGCTGTCGTCGTTCTTCGACCTGGTGCAGCAGGACCCGGTGGTGAGCCAGGTGAAGCTGATCGCCGAGCCGTGGGACGTCGGCGAGGGCGGCTACCAGGTCGGCAACTTCCCGCCGCTGTGGACCGAGTGGAACGGCAAGTACCGCGACTGCGTGCGGGACCTGTGGCGGGGCGAGCCGCGCACGCTCGCCGAGTTCGCGTCCCGGCTGACCGGCTCGTCCGACCTCTACCAGGACGACGGCAGGCGCCCCCTGGCCTCGGTCAACTTCGTGACCTGCCACGACGGCTTCACGCTGCGCGACCTCGTCTCGTACAACGACAAGCACAACGAGGCGAACGGCGAGGGCAACCGGGACGGCGAGAGTCACAACCGCTCCTGGAACTGCGGGGCGGAGGGCGAGACCGAGGACGTCGGGATCGCCGAGCTGCGCGCCCGGCAGACGCGCAACTTCCTCGCGACGCTCATGCTGTCGCAGGGCGTGCCGATGCTCAGCCACGGCGACGAGTTCGGCCGGACGCAGGGCGGCAACAACAACGCGTACTGCCAGGACAACGAGGTCTCCTGGGTGCGCTGGCCGAAGGAGAACAGCGAGACCGAGGGCACGCTGCTCCGCTTCACGCGCGCGATGGTCCGGCTGCGCCGGGACCATCCGGTCTTCCGGCGGCGCCGCTTCTTCCACGGGCGGCCGGTGGAGGGCACCCACGACGAGCTCACCGACATCGCCTGGTTCACGCCCGAGGGCGAGGAGATGACGTCCCGCGACTGGCAGGCGGCGCACGCCCAGGCGCTGACCGTCTTCCTCAACGGCAACGCGATCTCGGAGCCGGGTCCCCAGGGCGAGCGGATCGCCGACGACTCCTTCCTGCTGATGTTCAACGCCTCGGCGAAGGAGCTGGAGTTCGCCGTCCCGGACGGCCACGGCCGCTGCTGGCGGACGGTCGTGGACACCTCCGACCCGGAGGGCATGCCGCCCCGGGAGGGCCCGGAGCTCGCGGGCGGCGAGCGCGTGACGCTGGCGCCGCTCAGCCTGACCGTTCTGCGGCGGCCGGCCTGACCTCGCGTACGACGGTGGCGGGGGCCGGCACCCGTACCGACCAGGACAGCACCGCGCAGGCCACGGCCGCCCCCACCGCCACCGCGAAGGCGGCGGGGGCTCCGTGGCCCTCGGCGAGCCGGCCGGAGAGCGCCAGGGCGAGCGCCTGACCGCCGACGATCCCGCTGGTCAGGAACGCCATGGACTCGGCGAGCCGGGTGGCGGGCACGGTCCGCTCGGTCAGTCCGAAGACGGTGATGAGGTGCGGGGCGTAGGCCGCGCCGAGGACGACGACCACCGCGTACAGCGCGCCGAGGGAGCCGACGAACAGCAGCGGCACGGAGAGCACGACGAGCCCGGCGGTGGCGGCGCGCCAGCGGGTCGCCGGACCGACGCGGGCGGGGACGGCGGCCATCGAGAGCCCGACGGCGGCGCTCATCACGCCCATGGCCGCGTAGACCAGGCCGGCCTGGGCGGGCGCGCCGAGCTCCTCGGTGAACGCGGTGATCCCGGCCTGGGAGGCGCCGAACATGGCGCCCTGGAGCACCATCGTGCCCCGCAGGGCGTACGCCGATGCCGGCAGCCGCGTCCGTTCGGCGGCACTCTTCCGGGTGGAAGCGGACGGCTCGGGGGCGGTGGCCCGGGCCGTGGGGTGCAGGGCGAAGGCGGAGCCGCAGACGAGGAGCAGGAGCGCGGCCGCGAGGAGGGCGGCGGCCGGGTGGGCGAGGGCCGCGGCGAGGCCGACGAAGGCCGGGCCGAGGACGAAGGACACCTCGTCGAGGGTCCCCTCGAAGGAGAGCACCGCGCCGACGAGCCGGTCGTCCGCCCCGGACCGGCGGGCGAGGGCCACCGACCGGGTCCGGGCGAGGGGTCCGACCTGCGGGACGGTGGCGCCGGCGAGGACGCCGAGCGCCATCAGCCCGGCCGTGGGCGCCCGGGCGAGCGCGGCGAGGACCAGGGCGGCGACGGCGACCGCGTTCGCCAGGGAGGCGGCGAGGACGACCCCGCGCTGCCCGTGCCGGTCGGCGAGGCGTCCGACGAGTGGCCCCGCGGCGGTCTGCCCGGCCGCGAGGGCGCCGCCCGTGAGACCCGCCGTGGCGAGGGAGCCGCTCGTCTCGGCGACCAGGAGCAGGCTGCCGAGCTGGCACATGGCGGTGGGCAGCCGGCCGAGGAAGGAGAGGACCGGCAGGGCCGTTCCGAGCAGGGACAGCGTGTCGCGATACATCCGGAGCATCACGCGAACGTAACGCGATGCACACGAACGGGTGCATGGGGCGATGACACAGAAGCCCTCCGACGGGGTACGTACGTTCGCATGACCTTCCTCCCGGTCCCGTCCGCCCCGCCCCCGCCGCCCGCCGGCGCCCCCGTCCCCGTCCCCGTCCCCACCGCGACCTACCGCCTCCAGCTCCAGCCGGAGTTCCCCTTCGAGGCCGCCGAGCGTGCCGTGCCGCACCTCGCCGGGCTCGGGGTCTCGCACCTCCACCTGTCGCCGGTCCTGGAGGCCGTGCCCGGCTCCGCCCACGGCTACGACGTGACCGACCACCGGTTCGTACGGGCCGAGCTGGGCGGCGAGGAAGGGCTGCGGGCGCTGTCCGCGACCGCCAGGGCGCACGGGCTCGGCCTCGTGGTGGACCTGGTGCCCAATCACATGGCGGCCTCCCCCCGGCACAACCCCGCGCTGCGCGCCGTCCTCCGTGACGGCCCCGACTCGCCGTACGCCCGCTGGTTCGACATCGACTGGCGGGCCGGGGACGGCCGGATGCTGCTCCCGGTGCTGCCCGCACGGCTCCCCGAGGTGCGCGACCGGATGCGCGTCTCCGGCGGCTCCCTGCACCTGGACGGGCAGGAGTTCCCGCTGCGGCCGGGCACCGAGGCGATGCCGCTCGACGAGCTGCTCGACGCCCAGTGGTACCGGCTCGGATGGTGGCGCCTCGCCCGCACCGAGCTCGACTACCGGCGGTTCTTCACCGTCTCGGACCTCATCGGGGTGCGGGTGGAGGACCCCGAGGTGTTCGCGGCGACCCACGCGAAGATCGTGGAGCTGGTCGCGGACGGGGTGGTCGAGGGGCTGCGCATCGACCACCCGGACGGGCTGGCCGACCCGCAGGGCTACCTGGAGGACCTCGCGGCGGCGACCGGCGGCCGCTGCTGGACGGTGGTCGAGAAGATCCTCACCGGACCGGAGACCCTGCCCGCCGCCTGGCCCGTCGCCGGCACCACCGGATACGACGCGCTCCGACAGCTCGACGGCGTGTTCACCGACCCCGTCGGCGCCGAGGAACTGGCCGACCTCTACCGTGAGTTCGTCGGCAAGGCGGCGGACCGGGGCGGCCACTGGGAGGCGACCGCGCGGCGCGCCGCGTACGAGGTCGTCACCCATGACCTGGCCTCCGAGACGGCCGCGCTGACCCGCGTCGCGGACCGGATCTGCGCCGCCGACCCCGCGCTCCGCGACCATGCCCCCTGGGCGCTCGCCACCGCGATCCGCGAACTCCTCGTCCGCGTCCCGGTCTACCGCACCTACCGGACCGGCGGCGAGGAGGTGCTGACCCCGGAGGCCGCGCGCGGCGCGAAGGCCGCGTTCGCGGTGCCCGAGGAGGCGGCGGCGGTCGACGTCGTACGGGACCTGGCGCTCGGCGCGCGCGGTGACGGGCTCGAGCACCGGGCGTTCCGGGCGCGGTTCGCCCAGACCTCTTCGGCGCTGCGGGCCAAGTCGGTGGAGGACACCGCCTTCTACCGCTACACGCCGCTGCTGTCGGCCAACGAGGTGGGCGGCGACGCCGGCCACCCGGCCGTGTCGGTGGAGGAGTTCCACGCGTACTGCCTGCGGATCGCCCGCGACTGGCCCGCCACCGGCACCGTGCTCTCCACGCACGACACCAAGCGCAGCGCGGACGTCCGGGCCGCCGTCGCGGTGCTCGCCCAGTGCCCGCGGGTGTGGGCGGACCTCCTCGCGGAGGTCGCGGGGGTGCCGGCACCCGATCCGCACGTGGCGTGGACGGCCTGGCAGACGGCCTTCGGCTTCGGAGCACCGGACGCGGACCGGCTCGTCCCCGCGATCCTCAAGTCCGTCCGCGAGGCGGGGCTGCGGACCAGCTGGACCGAGCCCGATCCGGCGTACGAGCGGGCCGTCGCCGACTTCGCCGCGGCCGGGCCCGGCCGGATCCCGCTGCGGGCGGCCTCGGAGGCGGCGTTCGCCCTGGAGCCCCACATCCGCGCGCACGCGCTCGGAGCGGCCCTCGCGCAGCTGACGATGCCGGGGGTTCCGGAGCTCTACCAGAACACCGAGCGGGAGTACCGCGCCCTCGTCGACCCGGACAACCGCGCCCCGTTCGCGATCGGCCCGGACGACGACCGGACCGCCCTGGTCCGCGCCGCGCTCGGGCTGCGCCGCGCCCGCCCGGAGGCCTTCGGCCCCGGCGGCACGTACGTCCCGCTGACCGCGACCGGCCCGGCGGCGGACCACTGCCTCGCCTTCTCGCGCTCGGACACGGTGGTGACCGCCGTCACCCGCCTGTCCCTCCGCCTCGCCGAGGCGGGCGGCTGGCAGGACACCGAGCTCGTCCTTCCGGACGGGTGCTGGTCGGACGTCCTGGACGGCGTGCGCGAGTTCACCGGCGGCGCCGCCACCGAGCTCAAGCTCGCCGAACTCTTCGCGGACCGCCCGGTGGCCCTTCTGGTGCGGACGGGGTGAGGCCGCTCCGCCCGGTGCGCCCCGCGGACGGCCGCCCGTCCCCGTTCCGGGGCGGGGCGGCCGTCGGCGTCAGGAGCGGGAGGCCCGGGAGACCTCGCACTTGGTGTACTCGGAGCCGTCGCCGGATCCGGTGTACGGGGTGGTGAGTTCGGCCTTCTCGGTGGCGCCGGCGGCGACGGCGATGCCCGTCTTGGTCGCGGTGGCCGGGGTGGCGGTGCCGCCGGTGAACCTCATGGTGATGCTGTAGTCGTAGTCGAGCACGCCGTCGTTGTTCACGCTGACGCGGGCGACGAGGTTCTTGGTCGCGGAGTCGTACGTGCACTCGTCGATGGTGACGTCGCGCTCGGCCTTGTTGGCGCTGCTGGAGCCGCCGGGTACCGAGCCGCCGGAGGAGCTGCCCGAGCCGCCGTCGTTGTCGCTGTGGTTGCTGCCGCCGCTGGAGGAGCTGCTGCCGGAGCTGCTGCCGCCGCAGCTGCCGCCGTGGGAGCCGCGGGCACCGGTCAGGGCGACGACGGCGATGCCGAAGACCGCGATCGCGCGGACATGACGAATCTTCATGTTTGAATCCCCGTTGAAAGTGGTAGAGCAAGCGCTCATTGACGAGCGCACGTCACCCTAACAGCGGTTCGGAGGACGCCCGTCCCCCGCCCGGGACCCGGCTCAGCCGCCCGGACGGACGATCAGACTGCGCGGGGACCGGGTGATGAGGCCGGTGGAGACGGGACGGAAGCCGTCGGCGAGGCGGAGCCGGGGCATGGCCGCGAACAGGGCGCGCACCGCGAACTCGGCTTCCAGGCCGGCGAGCAGGACGGCCGGGCAGCGCCCGCTCCCGTAGGTGAGCTGGTCGGCGTCGTCCCGGAACGGGTCGAAGCGGTCGGGATCGCGGAACCGCTCGGGGTCCCGGCCCGCCGAGCCGATGAGCAGGGCCACGGACGCGCCCGCCGGGACGGTGCCGCCGCTGACCACGACCTCGGTGCGGGTGCGGCGCATGGCGATCTGCACCGGTGGATCGCGGCGCAGCGACTCGGTCCAGGCGCGGGCCACGAGCCCGGCGGGGGCGTCGCGGAGTGCGGCGACCCGGTCGGGGTCGGTGAGGACGTTGGCGAGGAAGGACGCGAGCGCCTTCTCCCTTACGGCGATCTGCCCGCCGCACTCCCCCGCGAGCGCCCCGGCCGCCCGACCGCGCACCAGCCGCATCATGTCGCGGTACGGCACGCCGACGGCGGCGGCGACGGTCCCGGCGGGCAGCCAGTGACAGAAGTCGGCGACCAGGTCGGCCTGTTGACGTTCGGCGATCCGGCGGGCGAGGACGTACGCGGTGCGTTCCGCGACGGCGCTCAGCGCGGCGACGCCGATGTCGACGTGGGCCTCGTCGCAGGGCGGGTCGCCGGGCCGGTGACCGTGCGTGAAGCGGCTGTCGGTGAGGGCCGCGGCGACGTCCGCGTAGCGGCTGAGGACCCAGGCCCGCAGCAGCGGGTCGTAGGTGAGCGGGAACTCCTCGCGCAGGGTCCGGTGGATCGCGTGCGGGTCGCGCGAGGCACCCGGGTCGAGGGGGCTCGGCGCGACGGTCCGCCCGGTCGGGCCCGCGGGCCCGGCGGCCGCCGGGTCGACCGCGGTCCGCACGCGGCCCGGCACGGGGGTGCGGAGCGGGGCGCCGGCCCGCGTGGCGGCGCGCGGCGCGTCCGGGCTCACGGCCGAGGGTGCCGCCTGGGCCATGGACGGGATCCGGGTCCAGGGGTCGTCGGACGCCCCCGCGCGCGGGTCCCCCGTCCGGTCCGGCAGGTCCTTCCCCATGCCCCGGTTCGGCTCGTCGCTCATCGCGCCCCCTGTCGATCGGCGGTGGGTGCCGCGGCCGGAGAACATGGCGCGCGTCCCCCCAGCCCACCACCGAAGGGGGCCGGCCGCCCACCGCATACCGCCGAACGGGTGAAGCAGGTGGCGGGTCGGACGGGCCGGCTCAGTCGTGGGACAGGCGGAAGCTCATCTGACCGAAGCCGACCACGTCGCCCGGGCGGACGACGACGGCGCCGGTGACCCGGCGGCCGTTGACCGTGGTGCCGTTCGTGGAGCCGAGGTCCCGCAGCACCCACATCCCGCCCTGGAGGGAGAGTTCGGCGTGCAGCCGGGAGGCGGTCTCGTGGCTGAGCCGCAGCCCGTTGACCGGGTCTCGGCCGATCCGCAGCGGGTGCGGACCCGGGCGGGGCATCAGCAGTTTGGGCAGCCGCTCCGCGTGCCAGGCACGGCCCAGCCGGGCCGTGAAGGCGGACATCCGCTCGACCGCGCCCACCACCCGCCGCGTCCAGGTGCCCTCGGTCCGCAGGTCGGCGGTGAGCAGGTGGAGCTCGTCCGGACGGCGGGCCTGGAGCGCGCGCTCCATCCGGAAGACGAAGGTGTCGTGCGAGATGCGGCCCTGCGCGGCTCCCTCGCGGAGCAGCACCAGCGCGCGGTCCCGCTCGGCGTCGGTCAGCCGAGGGGAGTTCGCCGGAAGCTCGAAAGGGGTGGTCACACACGTGATTGTCCGTCCGCCGGGCCCGCAGTGTCCAGAAGGGCCCCCGGCCCGGGAATCCCGTACCGGCCGGCCCGGGGCCACTGCTACGGTCCGCTGTCTCCAGACCACGGATTCCCAGGGGGAACACCCGACGTGACCACGCCTTCCACTTCTTCTCCGTCCGCCGCTCCGTCCGGGCGCGACCTCGTGATACGTCCGCTCGCCGGGCCCGGGGAACTCGACCTGTTCCTCCGCCTCGCCTACTCGCTCGACCACGAGCTCGCCGACGACCTCGCCACCGGCCGCCGCCTGCCGGAGTGGATGTGGGTCGCGCTCGACGGCGACCGGCTGCTCGGCCGGCTCTCCTGGTGGACCGGCACGGCCGGTTCCGCACCGCAGGCGCTCGACTTCCTCGACCTCGACCCCGGGCTGTCGCCGCAGGAGCGCGCCGAGGTGGGCCTGCGGCTCCTGGAGACCGCCGCGGCCGTCGTGATCCCGGCCGGCACGCGTCCCCCCGAGTTCTCGCGGTACATGCCGGCGGACTGGCGGGACGTGCCGGAGACCCGCTCCGTCCTGGAGTCGGTCTTCGGGGTCCTGGAGAGCACCGGGGCCCGCCCCCTGGTCGAGCGGCTGCGGCTGGAGTGGCTGCCGGGCACCCCCGTACCGGAGCCGTCGGGGCGCCTGGAGTTCCGTCCGGTGCGGGACCGCGAGGACCTGGTGTCCCTGATGACGCCGGTGATGGAGGGCACGCTCGACGCGCACGGGAAGGCCGACCTGGCGTCCGGCATGTCGCCGCGGGAGGCGGCGGAGCTGCACTACGACGAGGAGTTCGCGCACTACTCCTCGCCGCGCGCGTGGTGGCGGGTGGCCCGGCTGCCGGGGGGCGGCGAGCCCGTCGGCTTCGTCGTCCCGGCGCGCAACAACTACCACCACACGATCGCGTACATCGGCGTGCTGCCCGCCCACCGGGGCCACGGCCACGTCGACGACATCCTGGCGGAGGGCACCCGGGTCCTGGCCGCCGAGGGCGTCCCCCGCGTCCGGGCCGCGACGGACCTGGGGAACGTGCCGATGGCGGCGGCGTTCGCCCGGACGGGTTATGTCACGTTCGAGCGCGCGATCAACTACGTGTGGGACGTGCCGGGCGCGTCGGGGTCCTGACTGCCAGGATGGACGCGGTAGTCATGCGGTGAGTGGCTGGTCCGTCGACGAGGGGATTCCCGTGCTCTTCGAGGTGTGGGCGCCGAGCGCCCGTGACCGGGTGGTGCTGGCGTTGAACGGCACCGACCACCCGTTGGAGAGGGACACCGGGCGGGACGGCTGGTGGACCGGTACCGTCCCCGCCGAGGACGGCGACCGGTACGGCTTCGCCCTCGACCACCGGCCCGTGCTGCCCGACCCGCGCTCGCGCCGGCTCCCCGACGGACCGGACGGCCTGAGCGCGGTCGTCGACCACTCCGCGTACACCTGGCGCCACGAGTCGCCCCGCCTCAGGCTGCGCGGCTCCGTCCTGTACGAGCTGCACGTCGGCACCTTCACCCCGGAGGGGACCCTGGACGCGGCGGCCGCGCGCCTCGGGGAGCTCGCGGGCCTCGGCGTCACCCATGTGGAGCTGATGCCGCTGTGCCCGTTCCCCGGGGTGCGGGGCTGGGGGTACGACGGGGTGGCGCCGTGGGCCGTGCACGAGCCGTACGGCGGTCCCGGGGCGCTGAAGCGGTTCGTCGACACGGCGCACGGGCTCGGCATGGGCGTGGTGCTCGACGTGGTCCACAACCACCTGGGCCCCTCGGGGAACCATCTGCCTTCCTTCGGGCCGTACTTCACGGAGACCCACCACACGCCGTGGGGCGCGGCCGTGAACCTCGACGCGCCGGGTTCGGACGAGGTCCGCGCGTACTTCCTGGGCAGCGCGCTCGCCTGGCTGCGGGACTACCGGATCGACGGGTTGCGGCTGGACGCCGTGCACGCGCTCGCCGACACGAGCGCCCTCACGTTCCTGGAGGAACTGTCTTCCGCCGTCGACGAGTTGGCGAAGGAGCAGGGCCGCCAGCACTTCCTGATCGCCGAGTCCGACCTCGCGGACCCGCGGATGACGACGCCGCGCACGCTCGGCGGTCTCGGCGTCCACGCCCAGTGGAACGACGACTTCCACCATGCGCTGCACACCGCGCTGACCGGTGAGTCCCAGGGCTACTACGGCGACTTCGCGCGGGCCCCGATGGCGGCGCTCGCGAAGACGCTCACCCATGTCTTCTTCCACGACGGCACCTACTCCTCGTTCCGGGGCCGCCGCCACGGCCGGCCGGTGGACCGCGAGCGCACTCCCGCCCACCGCTTCCTCGGCTACTCCCAGACCCACGACCAGATCGGCAACCGGGCCCTGGGCGACCGCCTTTCGGCGTCCCTCTCCCCCGGCCTGCTGGCCTGCGCGGCGACCCTGGTCCTCACCGGGCCGTCCGTGCCGATGCTGTTCATGGGCGAGGAGTGGGGGGCGACGACGCCCTGGCAGTACTTCACCGACCACACCGACCCGGAGCTCGCCGAGGCCGTACGGCGCGGCAGGCGGAGGGAGTTCGCGGCGCACGGCTGGGCCGAGAACGACGTACCGGATCCCCAGGAGGCCGCCACCCGCGACCGCTCCGTGCTGGACCGCGCCGAACGCGAACGCGACCCCCACCGGCGGCTCCTCGCCTGGCACCGCGAACTGATCGCGCTGCGCCGCACCCACCCGGACCTCACCGATCCCGACCTGGCGGGCGTCAAGGTCGCCTTCGACGAGGAGGCCCGCTGGCTGGTGTTCCGCCGCGGCGACCTGCGGGTGGCGGTCAACCTCGGCAAGGAGCCCGCCGCCATCCCGCTCGGCACCAACGGCCGCGACCGGGTCCTCGCCTCCTGGGATCCGATCGACGCGCCGGGCGCGGACGGTCTGCTGCGCCTGCCCGGCGAGTCCGCGATCGTCCTCACGGACGGCTGACCGGGCCGTCAGGGGGCGACCGGGCCCGGCCCGACCGGCAGGGCGCCCCCGGGGCTACTCGACGATCGCCATCTCGTGCGGGGTGTTGTTGAAGCGGCGGCCGGCGCCGTCGTCCGTGGCCGTGACGATGTCCTCGATGCGGACGCCGAAGCGGCCCGGGAGGTAGACGCCGGGTTCGATGGAGAAGCACATGCCGGGGACGATGGGGAGTTCCTCGCCCTCGATCATGTACGGGGGTTCGTGGGTGGTGACGCCGATGCCGTGGCCGGTGCGGTGGATGAAGTACTCGCCGTAGCCGGCGTCCGTGATGACCTTGCGGGCGGCGCGGTCGACGTCCTGGCAGGCGACGCCGGGGCGGACGGCCTCGAAGCCGGCCTGCTGGGCCTCGCGTACGAGGTCGTGGACGCGCCGCTCCTCGTCGGTGGGTTCGCCGACGTGGACCGTACGGGTGGTGTCGGAGCCGTAGCCGTGCTTGAGGCCGCCGAAGTCCAGGACGACCATGTCGCCGCGCTCGATGACCCGGTCGCCGGCCTCGTGGTGCGGGTTGGCGCCGTTGGGCCCGGAGCCGACGACGGTGAAGTCGACCTGCGAGTGCCCGAACTCCATGAGCAGCCGGGCGAGGTCGGCGGCGACCTCGGTCTCCCGGCGGCCGGCGAAGCGGACCCCCAGGATCTCGCCGTACGCCTGGTCTGCGGCGGCCCCCGCGGCGGCGATCCGGGCCAGCTCGTGCGCGTCCTTGACGCCGCGGAGCATCGGCAGCGCCTCGGTGAGGGAGACGTACGTGGTGCCGGGCAGGGCCCGCTGGAGTCCGAGGAGGTGCATGGCCCAGGCGTTGTCGCTGACGCCGAAGCGGCCGTCGGCGTCGAGGAGCGGGGCGGTGACGGCGTAGGGGTCCTTGCCGTCGGTCCAGTCGCGCAGGGTGAGCGCGGCGGCCCCGGTGGCCCGCTCCGCGTCGGGCGCCTCCAGGGTGGGGACGACGAGGACCGGGTCCTGTCCGGCGGAGAGGACGAGGACGGTGAGCCGCTCGGTGACGGCGGTGGGCTGGTAGCCGGTCAGGTAGACCAGGTCGGGGCCCGGGGCGACGAGCACCCCGGCGAGCCCGGCGTCGGCGGCGGACTCGGCGGCTCGGGCCATCCGCGCCCGGTAGTCGTCCGCGGTGAAGGGCACGACCTCGTCGGGGGCGTGGCTGCTCGGCATGGGGCTTCTCCTCGGCGTCCTCGTCCGATGCGTCGTACAGCATCCTGCCGGGCACCGGCACGGGCCGCGACCGGATCAGCGGCGGTCCGGGCCCTGGGCGATGAGCCGCTCCAGGAGTTCGTGGAAGTCGTCGCCGACGACGATCCGCAGGTCGCCCTCCTCCGCGTCGTGCTCGCTGAGCTGGGTGAGCGTGCCGTCGCGCCACCAGAAGACGTACGGGCTGATGGCGCCGGGCACGTCCTCGTACCCGGCGGCGGCGAAGGAGGCCATCGCGCCGAGGGCCGGGATGATCGAGGTGTCCCGGATGGGGTGGAAGGCGAGCTGGTGCCGGAACGGCAGGGCGACGAGGGCGCCGTGCTCGCCGAGCGGCAGGCCGGTGACGCGCCGGACGACGCCGTCGAGGTCGAGGACGCGGCTCGCGGTGTAGAAGGAGTCGCCGAGAATGATCTCGAAGCACATGCCGTCGGCGTCGCGGACGGTCTCGTGCTCCTCGACGGGAAGCCCGCGCAGGTTCCGCAGGGCCCGGTCGCGGAGCTGGGCGTGGTCGCCGAGCCGTTCGAGCGCCTCGTCGGTGAGCATCATGACGCTCTCCGGGAGGTCGAGGGCGAGGATCTCGTAGAGCCCGGGGGCGACGGTCCTGGCGTAGCCGAAGGCTCCGGCGTCGATGCCGTCGCCGCTGACGACCCGGGGGTAGAGCTGGGCGCGGATCTGCTCGGGCGGCAGGGTGTCGAGGGCGGACGGGCCGTCCATGGCGCGGACGACGAGGCCGATGTGCCGGTGGATCATGCCGGGCCAGACGCGCGGGCCGCGGCGGTCCTGGTGGCAGACGGCGGCGAGGTTTCCAAGACCGAACCGCCGACCCTTGTCGTCGACGACGTGGTCGGCGTAGACCGTGACCTCCAGGCCGAGCTCGGCGAAGGTCTCACGGACCCGGCCCCGGAAGACCGCGGCCTCGCGCTGGGAGAAGTACGCGAACCCGGGGTCCCTCGGTGCGTCGTCGCCGTCCCGCCTGGGTCCTCGTCGCAGCCACCCCACGCCCGCCCGCCTTCCGTCGCCGTTGCGCACAGGGTAGCGAGTGCGGGTGTCAGCTCCTGAGCCGTCGGCTGAACTCGGCCACGGGTCCGGCCGCTTCGCGCCGGGTGCCGGCCGCGAGCAGGAGTTCGGTGCGGTGCACGAGCCGGGGTGCGACGAGCGGGACGGCCGCGGCGCCGGGGACCCCGCCGGCCACGGGGAGGGGCAGCAGCGCGAGGCCGTGGCCGGCGGCGGCCAGCGCGGCGAGGGTGCGGGTGTCGGTGCCCTCGTAGCGCAGGGCGGTGCGGAAGCCCCGGCCCGCGGGGCCGCCGTGGACGGCCCGCAGCTCGCCGAGGGGGACTCCGGCGGCGGGGGCGTCGAGCCACCGGGCGTCCACGAGGTCGTCGAGGCGGACCCCGGCGCGTCCGGCGAGCGGATGGGTCGCGGGCAGGACGACCGCGAGCGGTTCCTCGGCGACGCCCGTCGCGGCGAGCGGCGCGATGTCGGGCAGCCGCAGGGGGTCGCTGGGTGCGGCGATCCCGTCGACGAGCCCGGCGTCGGCCTCGCCGGTGGCGACGGCGGCGGGCACCCGGTCGCGGGGCAGTGCGCGCAGGGTGACGCCGGTGGCGGGGAGCGCGGCGAGGGTACGGGGGTGCAGGGCGAGCGGGGACGCGGCGACGGTCAGGGTCGCGCGGGGCGCGGCCGCGAACCGGTCGAGGTCGGCGCGGGCCGCGTCGAGGCGGAGCAGCAGCGCCCCGGCGTGTTCGAGGAGCCGCTCGCCCGCCGGGGTGGGCGCGACGGGCCGCCGGGTGAGCAGCGGCAGTCCGAGGTCGGCCTCCAGGGCGGCGACGTGCTGGGAGACGGCGGACTGGGTGTAGCCGAGTTCGCGCGCCGCGTCGGAGAAGGAGGCGAGCCGTGCGACGGCGACGTACGTGCGGAGCAGGTGCGGGTCCATGGGGGGCGCGGCTCAGGACCCGTCGGGGGCGGTGAGCAGGGCGCGGGCGTAGTGGGCGAGGGAGCGGTTGTAGCGGGGCAGCAGCGGGGCGAGGGCGCCGAGGGCGAGGGAGGCGGCCTCGCGGTCACGGCCGGTGTCGGCGAGGGCGAGCGCGAGGAACGCGTCGACGGCTCCGGCGAGGGCGGCCTCGTCGGCGTCGAGCCGGCCGGCGGGGATCGCCCGCTCGGCGGTGAGCAGTTCGACGCTGCGGTCGGGCCGGCCGAGGTTGCGCAGGCTGCTGGCGAGCTGGATGACGGCCCGGCGGCGGCGCAGCCCGGTGAGACCGCGGTCGAGCGCGCGCCGGTAGAGCACGACCGCCTCCTCGGGCAGACCGGTGGAGTCGTGGGCCGCGCCCTGCTCGAAGAGCGCGGCCGCGTCGTCCTCGGGCCGCTCGGCGGCGAGCTCGGCGACCCGGGCCCGGAACGCGGCGGGTTCGTGGTCGTCGAGCCGCTCCCAGAGCGCGGCGACGCGGCGCTCCCAGTCCTGATCGTTCGTCATGCGGCCAGCCTATCCAGCCGGGCATAAGCATTCGTGATGCCCGGTGCAGGAATCATCGTTGGACGTGAACCCCGGGCGCCGCCCAGCATGAGCGCATGACCACGAACCCCCCGCTCCCCGCGTCCCACACCCCCCGGATCGCCCTGGTCGGCGACCGTTCCCCGCACTTCAGGTCGCACGTCCGGATCCCCGTCCTCCTCGACGCCCTCGCCGAGCGCGACGGCCTCGCCCTCGACGCCTACTGGATCCCGACCGGGGACGCGGAGGCCCCGGGCGCGGTGAAGGGCTTCGACGCGGTGTGGGTGCTGCCGGGAAGCCCGTACGCCAGCGAGGCGGGGGCGCTCGCCGCGATCCGTACCGCCCGCGAGGACCGCGTCCCCTTCCTCGGCACCTGCGGCGGCTTCCAGCACGCCCTCCTGGAGTACGCCCGGAACGTCTGCGGCCTGGAGCGCGCCGCGCACGCCGAGAACGACCCGGCGGCGGACCCCGGCGACCTCCTCATCGCCCCGCTCTCCTGCTCCCTGGTCGGCCACGAGGGTCCGGTACGCGTCACCCCGGGCTCGCTCGCCGAGCGGGCCCTCGGCGCGGAGCGCACCACCGAGCGCTATCACTGCGGCTACGGCCCCGACAGCCGTCACCTCGACACCCTCCGCGCCCACGGCCTGCGGTTCACGGGCGCCGACGAGGAGGGCCGCGTCCGCGTCGCGGAACTCCCCTCGCACCCCTTCTTCCTCGCCACCCTCTTCCAGCCCGAGCTCGCCGGCGACGGCACCCGCCCGCACCCCCTGATCCGGGCCCTGGCCGTCGCGGCGACGGAGCACGCGGGAAGCACCCCCTAGCTCATGGTCACGACGAGGTGGGCGCGGTCCCGGCCGCGGGCCACCAGGCGGGCGTTGGCCTCGTCGGAGTCGTGGACCCAGCGCTCGGCGCGGTCCCGGTCCTTGCCGAAGCGGACATGGCGCTCGATCAGCCGGGGGACTCGGCGGCGGGCGTCCAGGTCGAGGTACCAGGCCTCGTCGAGAAGGGGCAGGACGGCGGCCCAGGGCCCTTCGTCGTGCAGGAGGTAGTTGCCCTCGGTGATCACCAGCGGCACGTCGGGCGGCACCGCGATCGACCCGGCGACCGGCTCCTCCAGGGCGCGGTCGAAGGCCGGGGCGTAGACGGTGGTGCCGGGCACGGGCGGCCGGAGGCGGGCGAGGAGCGCGGTGTACCCGGCGGCGTCGAAGGTGTCCGGCGCGCCCTTCCTGCCCGCCCTGCCGAGGCGTGCCAGCTCGGCCTGCGCCAGGTGGAAGCCGTCCATCGGGACGAGCACCGCGAGCCCGTCGAGACGCGCGACGAGCCGTCCGGCGAGCGTGGACTTCCCGGCACCGGGCGCACCGGCCAGGCCGAGGACACGACGACCGCCGGGCTCGGCGAGGGCCCGCGCGCGGGCCACGAGCCGGTCGAACCCCTGTGCGTCCATGCGGGGCATTGTCGCACCGCGCGCCCGGCTGCGGCAGCGCCCGGCCCGCCCCCGCAAGACCTCCGGACCCTCTCCCGCGCCCCTCCCCCGACCCTCCATCCGACCCTCGATACGCCGAGGGTCCGGCCGGCCGCGACGCGGGTCGACTCGGATAGTTCCCACCGGTTCCGCGTATTACGTTGGGGTAATGCCGTCCATCGCACTTGTGACCCTCGTCGTCCGCGACTACGACGAGGCCCTCGCCTTCTACACCGACGCCCTCGGCTTCGACCTGGTCGAGGACACCGACCGGGGCGACGGAAGCCGCTGGGTCGTCGTCCGGCCGCCCGGTGCGGCCGGCGTCGGCGGCCTCGGCAACGCGGGCCTGCTCCTGGCCCGTGCCAAGAACGACGCCGAGTCCGCCTCGGTCGGCAACCAGACGGGCGGCCGTGTCGGCTTCTTCCTCCACACCGAGGACTTCGCCGGCGACCACGCCCGGATGACGGCCGCCGGTGTGAAGTTCCTGGAGGAACCGCGCCACGAGCCGTACGGCTCCGTCGCCGTCTTCGAGGACCTCTACGGCAACCGCTGGGACCTCCTCCAGCCGGCGGCGTAAATTCGGTGTCGCCCGCGCGGCGGCGCTCCCTACACTCGCGGCACGGCGCACCGACCGGTGGGCCGTGCCGTCACATCGACCGAGGGGAGCCGACCGTGCGTTGCCGCCCGTCCGTTCCCCGTGCCCGCCGCTTCGACGTGATCCTCGCCTCTCGTGCCGGCCGGTGGCGGCTGCGCGCCCGCCATCGCCGACCCGTGACGTACCGCTCTTCCTGAGGGACGTCCGGGAATCGCGCTGCCCCGTACTCCACGCAGCAGCGAAAGGCACGACACCGTGCGTACCACCACTTCCGGCATCCGCAACCTCGGCATCCTCGCCCACGTCGACGCCGGCAAGACCACCGTCACCGAACGCGTCCTGTACCTCACCGGCGCCACCCACAAGCGCGGCGAGGTCCACGACGGCACGACCGTCACCGACTTCGACCCGCAGGAGCGGGACCGGGGCATCACGATCTTCGCGGCGGCCGTCAGCTGCGACTGGGCGGGCCACCGGATCAACCTGATCGACACGCCCGGCCACGTCGACTTCTCCGACGAGGTCGAGCGCTCGCTGCGCGTCCTCGACGGCGCCGTCGCCGTCTTCGACGCCGTGGCGGGCGTCGAGCCGCAGAGCGAGACGGTGTGGCGGCAGGCCGACCGGCACGGCGTACCGCGCCTCGCGTTCGTCAACAAGCTGGACCGGGCGGGCGCCGAGTTCGACGCCGCCGTCGAGTCGATCAGGACGCGCCTCGGCACGGTTCCGCTCCCCGTCCAGCTCCCCATCGGACGCGAGGACGGCTTCACCGGCGTCGTGGACCTGGTCCGGACGCGGGCGTACGTGTGGGCCGACGGCGCCGACTCGTACACGGACGAGCCGGTCCCGGACGACCTCGGGGACGAGGCCCGCCACCGCAGGCGACGCCTCGAGGAGACGGTCGCGGAGCTGCATCCGGGCGCCCTGGAGGAGTTCTGCGAGCGCGGCACGCTCACCGAGGAGACGCTCACGGGCGCGCTCCGGGACCTCACCCTCTCCGGCGAGGCCGTGGTCGTCCTGTGCGGCTCGGCGTACCGCAACCGGGGCGTCGAACCGCTGCTCGACGCCGTCGTCGCGTACCTCCCGGCGCCGTCGGACATGCCTCCCGTGCGCGGCGAGGTGCCGGCGGACCCGGAGGCTCCGTTCACCGCGCTCGCGTTCAAGGTGAGTGCGACCGCCACCGGCCGCATGACCTACCTCCGCGTCTACGCGGGCACGATCGGGAAGGGGGACACCGTGCTGGACACGACCGCGGGCCGCACCGAGCGGATCGCCCGCATCCTGCGGGTCCAGGCCGACCGGGCGACGGAGCTCGACTCGGCCCGCGCCGGTGACATCGTCGCCGTCGTCGGGCCGAAGACCGCCCGCGCCGGCGCGACCCTGTGCGCCCCGGAGGCGCCGCTCGTCCTCGAACCGCCCTCGACCGCCGCACCGGTGGTCTCGGTCGCCGTCGAGGCCCGCCGCGGCACGGACACGGGCCGCCTCGCGACGGCCCTCGCCCGGCTGACGGAGGAGGACCCGTCGCTGGTCGTGCGGTCCGACCCCGAGACGGGCCAGACGGTCCTGTCCGGCCTCGGCGAACTCCACCTGGAGGTCGCGGTGGAGAAGCTGCGGCGCGACCGGGGTCTGGAGGTGACCGTCGGCCGTCCGCAGGTCGCCTACCGGGAGACGGTGACGAAGGGCGTCACCGGCCTGCTGTACCGCCACGTCAAACAGGACGGCGGCGCGGGCCAGTTCGCCCACGTCGTCATCGACGTCGAAGCGCTGGGGTCCGACGCGGACGAGGAGTTCGCGTTCCGCTCCACCGTCACGGGCGGCCGTGTCCCCCAGGAGTACGTCCGCGCGGTCGAGGCGGGCTGCCGGGACGCCCTCCTGGACGGCCCCCTCGGCGGCCACCCGGTCACGGGCGTCCGCGTCACCCTCACGGACGGCGCCACCCATCCGAAGGACTCCTCGGAGATGGCGTTCCGCACGGCGGGCCGCTTCGCCCTGCGCGAGGCGCTCCGCGCGAGTGTCATGGCCCTCCTGGAACCGGTGGCCGAGGTGACGGTCACCGTGCCCGGCGAGTCGGTCGGCTCCGTCCTCGGCGACCTCGCGGCCCGCCGCGGCCGGGTCACCGACTCCACGACCCGCTCCGGTACGGCCGTGGTCTCGGCGACCGTCCCGCTGGTCGAGCTCTTCGGCTACGCGACCCGCCTCCGCGGCCGCACCCAGGGCCGGGGGACGTTCACCACCCGGCCGGCGGGGTACGCCCCGGCCCCGTAGGACCGTCCGACGCCGTTCGGCCCGCGCCCAGGGTGCGGGCCGAACGTGCGGCGGCCCCGCTCCGCGCCGCCAGGGTGCGCATGACGCGGAACGCGTCGCCCTCGGGGCCGGCCATGACCGCCCGGTTCCGGTCCGGCCCCGGCCCCCGGCGTACGGAGGGTCAGTCGTTCGCCTCGGGCGTCCACGTGTAGCGGAAGCGGAGGGCGGCGACCGCGTCCTGGGCGTGTCGCAGGGCCTCGGCCGCGGTGGCGCCGACGGTCAGGACGGCGGCCGAGCGGTCGGAACTCTGCCGGACGGTGGTCTGCGGGCTGCCGGGTCGCTTGAGCAGGTCGACCCGGTGGACGTGCGGCAGGCGGCGGACCTCCTCCACGCCCTGGATCTCGGTGAGGGTGTTGCTCGGGGGTCCGGACGGGTCGGCGAACCAGACGGCGGCCGCGCGCGCTTCGGTGCCGGCGGCGGCCAACAGCGGGGACACGTCCTCGCCGATTGCCTGACGGGCCACCAGCTCGTGCACGTCGACGCCGGTGGCGAGCTCGACCAGGTCCATGATCGAGTCACCGCCGATCCTGTTGTGGGTCTCGATGACCCGCGGGCCGTCGGCGGTGAGCACGAGCTCGGTGTGCGAGGGACAGTCGTGGAAGCCGAGGGCGTCCAGCACCCGCTGCACGTACTCGGTGATCGCGGCCTCGGCGGCCGGGGCGAGCGGGGCGGGGACGAGGTGGCCGCGTTCGACGAAGGTCCGGGCGTCCTTGTACTTCTTGGTGATCGCGAGGATGTGGTGACGAGTGCCGGTCGAGACGGCCTCGACGCTGAACTCCTCGCCGACCAGGAACTCCTCGACGATGACACCGCGCTCCAGTTGTCCGCCGAGGCGCTGCAGGGCGGCGTCCAGGTCGTCGGCGGTGTCGATCCGGGCCACGCCGGCGCTGGCCTCGCCGTCCACCGGCTTGACGATGCAGGGAAAGCCGACCGCGGTGACCGCGGTGCGGACCGACTCGTGGTCGCGGGCGAGCCGGTGACGGCAGCCGGGGACACCGTGCCGGTCGAGGATCTCCCGGGTGCGGGACTTGTCGAGGACCCGGTCGAAGAGTTCGACGTCGACCACCGTCGGGATGCCGAGCCGGTCGGCGACGGCCCTGACGATCCGGTAGGTGTGCTCGTTGAAGGCGACCACGGCATCGAACGGGGCCGCGACGTGCAGTACTTCGGCGACGGCGACCCACAGCTCGGGGTCGGCGGCGTCGAGAACGACGGTGTGCCGGTAGGCACCGGTGGCGTCCTCGGGGCGGGCCCGGTCACGGGGCATCAGCAGGACCAGTTCGTGTCCCAGGTCGTGCAGTCGGTCGTGGCACATCCGGTTGGTGCCCACCACCAGTACTCGCATCTCGCGTCCTTCGCCTTGTGGAGCTGTTCGGTGCCGCGGGGGGCGGGAACCGGTGGAACATCAGCCGGCCGTTCACCCCGGACGGGCCGCCCCGGACGGCCCGCCCCGGACGGATCGTCAGTCGACGGCCGCCGCGGGCTTCGTGTCGCCTGCGAGCGCGCGCAGGCCGGGGCTGCTCACCCGCAGCCGTTGGGTGAGCAGCGCGGAGGCCAGGGCGAGCCCCGCGGCGAGCAGCCAGAAGTCGGCGCCGTGCCCGCCGTCACCGAGCCAACGGTAGACCGCCACACCGAGGCCGGCTCCGACGGCTTCGCCGAGGGCGTTGCCGATCGAGAAGACGCCGTAGCCGAGGGCGCGGCTCCGGTCGCCGAGCAGCCGGAGCAGCAGCACGTCCATGGTGGGGACGAACATCATCTCGCCGATGGTGAACAGCACCACGCCGACCACCGCGCCGGGGTAACCGGGGATCAGGTAGACGGTGGTGAAGGCCAGCGCGAAGGTGCTGTAGGCGGCGACCGTGGTGACGGTCTGTCGTCCCTTGGAGAGCTTCTCGGCCAGCCGGGTGACGCCGAGTTGGGCGACCACGATGAGCAGCGCGTTCAGCGTGTACAGCCAGCCGAGGCGGTCGGTGGCCCTGGTGTCGGAGGAGACGTGCAGGGCCAGCGCGTTGAAGAGCTGGCCGTAGCAGCACCAGCCGAGCAGGTTGATCAGCATGAACGAGCGCATGCCGGGCAGCGCGAGGATGTCGAGGTAGCCGCGCAGCGAGGAGTCGGGGGCGCGGACCCGGCTGTCCATCCGCAGGCGGCGGTAGTTGAGGAAGGTGGTCAGGCCGGCCAGGCAGTAGACCGCCGAGACTCCGCTGAGCACCAGGCCGTGCTGGTGGCGCTGGACGAAGAGCAGGGCCACCGGGGCGGCCAGTGCGGAGGCGACGTTGACCGCGATGTTGACCAGCGAGAACAGCCGGGCGCGGTCCCCGCTGCGGTCGCTGGCCTCGGCGGCCAGCTGCTTGCTGGCGAGGGCGTTGACCGAGACGCCCAGGCCCGCCAGCGCGAGGGTGGCGGCGGTGGCGGGCAGTCCGTCGGCGATCTTCAGTCCGGTGAAGCCGACCGCCGCGGTGAGGCAGCCGAGCAGCACCGACAGGGCCGCCGAGATCCGGTCCAGCCAACGCGCCAGCGGCACCTTGGAGACCTTGTTGGCGATGGTGAAGACCAGGATCAGGAAGCCGGTCCGCCCGCCGCTGAAGCCGGCCGCCGTCAGCGACACCGCGAGCGTGGAGAGCAGGCCGAACAGGCCCATGTTGGTCATGAAGTAGTGCAGCGTGATGGAACGGGTGCTGCTGCGGGCCGCGGAGGCAGCGTCGGCGGGGGTCGGCTCGCTCATACGGCCTGCTGCGCGGCGGGCTCGACCCGGACCAGGTCGCGGGCGGCCTCGGCCTTGGCGACCGCGTCGGCGGTGGACTCGCCCCGGCAGATCACGTAGCCCTGCCGGGCGTCCGAGGAGGCCAGGTCGGTGAGCACCCGGCCGGGCGTCAGGGTGGAGACCAGGCGGACCAGGCCGGGTGCCTGCCGGGCGTCCTCGATCCCGTGGACCTCGCCGACGGTGGTGTGCTCGAAAGCGAGGAAGCGGATCGCGGCACCCTGGGCGCGCGGGGTGCGGGCGGGCGCGGGCAGGCCGAGCAGACCGGCGAAGGTCTCACTGATCACGTCCACGCCGGTGACCAGTTCGGTCAACTCCCAGATCTGGTCTCCGCCGGCCCGGGTCTGCGCCTCGATCAGCCGGGGGCCCGCCGCGGTCACCCGCAGCTCGGTGTGGACCGGGCCGGTGCGCTGCCCGATCAGGTCGAGGAAGCGCAGCACCAGCGCGTCGATCGCCTCGCGCACGTCCGGGGCGAGCCGGGCGGGCTGCTGGTGGCCGAGCTCCACGAAGCCGGGGGCGCCGGTGGTGAGCTTTTCGGTCACCATGACGATCTCGTGCTTGCCGTCCCGGGAGAGGGACTCGACGCTGTACTCGGGCCCGTCGAGGTACTCCTCGGCGAGGACCGGCCCGTCCGTCCAGCGGGTGGTCCAGGTCCAGCGCTCGGCGACCTGACTGTCCTCGGTGACCAGGTACACGCCCTCGCTGAGGCCGCCGGCGGTGGGCTTGAGCACGATCGGTCCGCCGCCGAGGGCGGCCATGAACGCGCCGGCCTCGGCCGGATCGGTGCACACCCGGTGGCGGACCGGGCTGAGGCCGTGGCGGTCGAGCAGTTCCCGGGTGCGGGTCTTGTCCCGGGTCGCCAGGACCGCCTGAAGGTTGTCGCCGGCCACGCCGAGTTCGATCGCGCAGCGGGAGGCCGGCTCCAGGCCGTACTCGGTGAAGGACAGCACCGCGTCGAAGGGGTCGGCGGCGTGCCACTCCCGGACCACCGGCAGGATCTCCTCCCACTGCCGGTAGTCGAGCACGGCATAGTTCTCCGCGCCCGCCCGGTGGTCGGCGTCGTCCCGCTCGGGGATCTGGATCATCGAGTAACGCAGACCCAGCCGACGGGCCTTGGGCACCTCGTGCCCGGGCCCGCCGACGAACAGTACGTGTCGTCCCGTCACGGGAACCGCCTTTCCGGAACTCGACTACTCGGATTTCGGGATCCCGGGTCCTACTGGCGCAGGCGGGAGAGGTCGATGTCCATCTGGTGCGCCAGCGCCCGGCCGCGTGCCATCACCACGTCGAACAGCTCCGAGTGGGTCACCTTCAGCTCCTCGGGGTTGAGGGCGAGGGCGAGCAGCTCGCCGATCCGCTGGCGGACGTGCAGGCGCAGGTTGGCCTCGTCCAGGGCCTTGCGGCCGAGCCCGATCGAGTCGCTCAGCAGCACGATCCGGTGGAACCACCAGGCCGGCAGGTAGAGCACGTCGCCCGGCTTGAGCACGAAGCGGGTGAGCCGGGTGGCCGGCGAGTCGAGCAGGGACCGGACGTCGAGTTCGCCGTCCGGACCGGGGAGCAGCTCGGCGTCGGGGCCCATGACGTACCAGAGCTTCTCGCCGACGATCTGGGCGTGCAGCACGTCGACGGAGTACGAGTCCTGGTGCAGCCGGGTGATGCCGCCCTGCTGACCGAGCCACAGCTGGTGGTTGGTGGAGGCCGCGTCGCCGTAGAGGCTGCGCCGGAAGTCGTACTGGGCGATGTCCAGTTCGGGCATGTCCTCGGCCAGCTCCGGGGTGCTGGTCTTGTAGTACCACTCCTGGAGGTAGATCGGGGCCGCGCCGGTGCCGGCGCTCTCCTTGAGCATGGTGACGAACTCGGCGAAGGTGGCCTTCCTCGCCGCCGCACTGCTGTAGCTGTCGACCACGACGGGGACGTCACCGCAGCGCTCGGCGAGGTTGTCGAAGGTCCAGTTGCGCACCGACGGCCAGTTCGCGGCGTAACCCTCGAGGACGACCGGGCGGCCCTTGGCGCGGTACTCGGCGGCGAACTCCTCGGGGGTGAGACCGGTGCGGCGCTCGATGTCGGGCGCGCTCTCCAGTGCGTCGGCGAGCGGTCCGGACGTGAACGCCGCCTCCACCGCCCGAAGGCTGTCCAGGTCTCGCCGCTTCAGGTAGTTGGGTTCGGTCGCCATCGTGGTCAGCTCCTCTGCGGGTCGGTTGCCGGGTCGGTCGCCGGCCTGGGCGCCGGGATCGAGGGGGAGCCCGACAGCACGCGCGCGATCGTCCGCACCACGCGCTCCCGGTCGGCGGGCTCGTCGGGCAGCCGGCGGTGGACGAAGTGGTCGTAGCCCTCCAGCCAGAGGACCTCGGTCGAGCGGGCCCGCTCGGCGCTGTCCAGGTAGCCCTCGACCACGGTCCGGGCGACCACCTGGTCCTCGGCGGCGCCGATGATCAGCAGGTCGCCGTCGAACTCGGCCAGGCCCGCGTAGGCCGGCGAGTCGGGGTGGTTGCCGGGCCGGGCGAGGCTGCTGCCGTCGAAGGGCGAGTCGGCGGCGGACGCCGGGTAGGCCGCGGGGCAGAAGAACACGAGTGCGCGCGGACGCAGTTGCGGCGTCAGGGTGGCGGCCAGGTGCGCGCCCATGCTGGTGCCGATCAGCACGGGCGCACGGTCCTGGTCCAGGTGGGCGGCGGCGGCCCGGGTCTCCGCCAGCCGCCCGCGCAGGGTGGACTCACGCAGCAGTCCGGTGCTGTCCCCGTTGCCGGAGAAGTCGAAGCTGAGCCAGCCGAGGCCGGCCGGTTCCAGGTCTTCCAGCAGGTAGCGGATCCGGTGGCGGCTCGACGTCGCGCCGAGGCCGTGCAGGGCCAGCAGGGCTGGTCGCGAGCCGTCGGCCGGAGCCGTCCGGGTCGCGGCCAGCTTCTGGCCGTTGCCCTCGAAGACGAAGTCCTCGGTGTCCACGGTGTGCTCGTCCCCCTCGGTGAACTGCGGTGAGATGTCTGGCAGGAGCCGGGTCAGCCCCGGGTGAGGCCGCCGAAGCGCTCGCTGCGCACGGTGGGCCACTCGTCGCGAAGGATGCTGTAGTAGACGACGTCGCGGCGCCGGCCGCCGGGCATGTAGTTGAAGCTGCGCAGCACGCCCTCCTCGGTCGCGCCGATCCCGGCCAGCCCGCGGCGGGCCCCGGTGTTCAGCACGTCCGTCTTGAACTCCACGCGCTCGCACTCGAGCTCGCCGAAGGCGTGGTCGAGCAGGGCGAGCTTGGCGGACCGGTTGATCCCGGTGCGCCGGGCGGCCGAGCAGACCCAGGACCAGCCGATCTCGATCCGGCGGTCCGCCTTGGCCAGGTTGCCGTACGCGCTGGAGCCGACGATCCGGCCGGTGGCGTTGTCGACGATGGCGTAGACGATCCGGGTGCCGTTCAGGCTGTCCTTGACCGCGGCCTCCACGAAGCCGTCGAGGTCCTCCGGGGTGGCGATCCGGGTGACGAAGTACTCCCAGGTCTCGGGCTCGTAGACGATCCGCGAGAACTCCTCGACGTCACCGATCCGGACCCGCCGCAGCGTCACCCGGTCGTTGGACAGCACCGTGTCCGCCAGCTTCTCCCAGCCCATCATTCCTCCGACTTGTCGGTGCGCGGTCGGCCGACCGCGGCGGTCACCAGGACGGGCAGTCCGTCCTCGGTGCCGTCGTTGTACACGGTGTGCTTCCGGTACACCAGGTCGAGATCGTCGCCGTACACCCGGCCGATCTCCTTGCGTACCAGTTTGAACTGCGCGTTCAGCAGGCCGTTGTCGACGGAGAACCGCTCCCCCGCGACCACCACGCCGTAGATCCGCTGCTCGTAGCGCAGTTCGTCGTTCAGACGGCCGACCGCGGCGGCCAGCGCCTGCGGGTCGGTGTCGGCGGTGGCCGGCGAGACCACCGCGGTCAGGTACGGCTTGCCGTCGCCGAAGACCGCGCAGTCGTGGACCTCGGGCAGCTCGCGCAGCCGTTCCTCGACCGCCGGGACGAGGATGTTCAGCGCCCCGCTGAGGGTGACGATGTCGTCCACCCGGCCGTCGATGTAGAGGAAGCCGTCCTCGTCGACGTGGCCGATGTCGAAGGTCTTGACCTCGCCGGTGGGCAGGTAGGTCTTCTCGTTGACGCCCGGCCCGCACCAGGTGTAGCGGGTGTTCACCGGGTCGAGGCCGCCGACGATCAGGATGCCGTCCTGGTCGAAGCGGATCCGCTTGTGCGGCAGCACCTTGCCGACGCTGCCGACCCGGTACGCGCCGGGGTGGTTCTTGGCCACGATGCAGGTCTCGTTGAGGCCGTAGCCCTCGTAGAGCGGGACGCCGCAGTCGTTGAAGAAGTCCAGCACGGCCCGGCCGGCCGGCGCCGAGCCGGTCCACAGGTAGCGTATGCGGCCGCCGAGTGCGGCCTGCACCGCGGCCCGTCGGCCGTCCGGGTCGGCGGGCACGCCGGCTGCCTCGAGCCGGGCCTTGACCTGCTCGTAGAAGCCCGGAACGCCCATGATCACGGTCGGGCCGGTGGCCTGCGCCACCTCGATCACGTCGGCCCGGTCGGCCAGGGTCAGGTCGTGGCCGTGGGCCAGCGCCGAGTAGATCCAGTAGCGCTGCTGGAGGAAGCGCACCGGCAGGAAGACCAGCACGTTGTCGCCGTCGCGGTGATCGAACATCTCCTGGACGGCGGCGATCGACCGGTTGACGCTGGCGACCGTCACCTCGATGCCCTTGGGCACGCCGGTGGAGCCCGAGGTCTGCTTGATCGCGAAGACGTCCGCCGGATCGTACGGCCGGCGGGCCGGCAGCGACGCCGGGTCGGCCCCGGCGTCCTCGGCCCAGGCCGCCACGGTGGCGATGTCCCGGACGCCGCCCTCCTCCGGCCCGTTCTCGGCGAACAGCAGGGTGAGACCGAAGTCGGCGATCACCTGCTCGGGCCGGTAGCGGCCGGGCTCAAGGCCGGCCACCACCGCGCCGAGCTTGACCGCGGCCAGGTCGAGCAGCACCCACTCGATCCGGTTGCGGGACATGATCCCGATCCGGTCGCGGGCCTTCACCCCGGCGGCGTGCAGGTGGCAGGCCACCCGGGCCGCGCCGCGGTCCAGTTCGGCGAGGGTCAGCGAACGGATCTCGTCGCCGGCCCGGAACCTGATCCGGTGCACGCCGTCCCGGCACTCCGTCATGGCGACGGTGTTGAGCGTGTCGGGGACGGGCGCGGTGAGGTCGAGAGTGGAGCCCGCGCTCTGATCGGCCACGGTGCTGGTCCTCCTGGAGGGTGGGGAGAGGATGGGTCGGTGCTGCGGTCAGGCGGCCGGTACACCGGCCAGGTCGCCGGCGGCCAGCGCGTACGGGCGCAGCCGCTCCCAGGCCTGCGACGCGTACCAGGCCTTGTCGAAGCCGCCGACCGGGCCGACCGGCAGGGTGCCGTCCTGCAGGCCCTGGGCGAGCGTGCGCCACATCTCGTCGACCAGCGAGCAGTGCCGGACGGCGTCGACGAGCTCGGTCATGGTGAACGGGGGGCCCTCCATCCGGACCAGCCGGATGTCGTAGCAGCCCCGGTAGCCGCGGCCGAACACGCTGAACGGCGGGTGCCAGACCTGCGCGCCGGGCGCGCGGAGCGTGTGGCGCACCCGGGAGGCGACGTGGCCCCCGTGGTGGAACTCGGAGTGCTCCGCGATGTCCGGGATCTGCGGCGGGAAGAAGTAGTGCCGCTTCTCCGGGATCTCGGTCCGGTCGTACTCGCCGGGCGCGAAGTGCCAGCGGTTGTACATCATCCGCTGGGCGGCCCGCCAGATGATCGGGGTGGTCTCCTCGCCGACGTGCGCCATCCGGGTGGGGCTCGGCAGGCAGCAGCAGAAGAAGTCGTTCTTCTTCAGCGCCAGCACGCCGTCCGGTCCGCCCGGCTGCGCGCCGCGCAGCCCGTTCAGGTCGCGCACCGAGCTGCTCATGCCGTAGTCGGATTCGGTGGTCACGATCGCCGACAGCACGATCGCGCCCAGCAGTTCGCCGACCGTGCTGTGCTCCCGGCTGTCCTCCTCGGCCGCGGCGTCGGCGTCGAGGGCGACAGCGGCCACCGTCATCGCCCGCAGGTCCTCGCGGACATTGCCGCTCGGCGTGATGCCGAGATTCAACCGACCGTGCCGGGCGATGAGATCAGGCATCACCTGGGGGTCGCGCGGGAGCGGGAACTCCAGCATGTGCTCGTTCTTGACGAAGGTCAGGCCGTTGATGCGCCGGTAGCGCATCAGCTGCGAGCGGTCGACTTCGTACATCAACTCGCGTATCAGCTCCGCGAGTTCCAGCAGGGGCAGGGCAGCGGGGTTGCCGGGATCGCGCTCCAGGGCGGCGCAGTACTGGGCGTTGCGGTTGAGCAGGAACTCCCGCACTCCGGTGGCGGAGAGCTGACGTCCGTTGAACTCCTCGAACCGCACCGCCCGGCCGCTGAGGAACAGCGCGTGGGCCAGGACGACGAACAGCCGGTCGGCCGGTCGCCAGGTGTCGACCGGACATTCCCGGAGATTCGCCAGCAGGCCTTCCCTGGTCAGGGTGTTCGTTCCCGCGTCGGACTTCGAGAAGACCTCGCGGCCGATCAGGATGTACACCGTCTCGACCCGCTCGACCCAGTCGGCGAGCCGGGCCAGGCGGCCGTCGAGTTCGCCGTTCTTCTCCCACTCGCGCAGCAGCGCCTCGACCTCGGCACGGTCGGCGGCTTCCCGGGCTTCGACCACCCGGGCCTCTTCGGCCACCATGTCGAGGAGTTCCTGCGGCACCCGCAGGCCGCCGAGGCGTTCGGCACCCGCTTCGGGCAGCTCGCCGGGCCCCCAGAGGTTCAGTCCGGCCAACGGTGACCGGGTGACCGGCACCAGGCCCGGTGCGGGCGGCTCGGCGGTGGCGACGAACTCGACGTCCGACCGGCCCAGCACGTGCTGCACCAGGATCGACTCCCAGGCGGTCAGCCGGGACCAGGCGAGCCGGAGGGGTATCCGTCCGTTCCTGGTGAGTTCGGCGAGCAGTGTGGCGGTTGCCGGCGAGACGGCGGTGAGGGCGTCCCCGGAGGTCGTCGGAATCACGACCCTCCTCCCCGTGCGTGTGGTCCGACAGGCGTATCGGTGGAAGGACCGGCCGCGCTGCGGTCGGCCACGACGACGAGACTAGACAAGCGCGTGGTGCTCGAACAGGTAACTCCAGAGGTCACCATTTTCCCTGCCTTCCAGTGGAGTCGAAAGATCGGAAGGTGCACTCCTGAAGACGATCCGGTGGACTCCGGGCTCGCTCCAGTCGGCGACGCCGAGAACGAGGCTCGCCCGGCCGGAGCCGCCGGTGAGCACGGTGGAACCGGCGGCGTCCCGCTCCGCCGGGGCGGTCCGGGCGAGGCCCAGCGCCCCTTCGCAGAAGGCCGCGTAGCTTTCGAGGCGATCGGCCGGGCAGCGGATCGCCAGATGGTCGAGCCCGTGCACCGGGCCGGTCGGGTGGGCGGGTGCGCCCGGGGTGGCGGCCCAGCGCCGCCCGGCGGGCAGGGTGAGGCCGCCGTCCGGGCTCGCCGGGAGCAGGGTGTGGGAGAAGACGGCGGCTCCGGCCACGACCGCGTTGCCGTGCGCCGAGCGGCGCACGCTCGCGCCGGCCGCCAGCACGGCGCTCTGGACGGCGCCGACGGAGCGGCAGGTCAGGGCGATGTCGGCGACGCCCTCCCCGTGTTCGGACAGGAACCGCCAGGTGCCCCGGCCGGAGGTGACGACCAGTTGGACCGTGCCCTGCCGGAGCAGTACCGAACTGCGGTCCACCTCCACGCAGTCGGCGACCCGCGTGAACCCCAGCGCCGACACCAGGTGCCGGACCGCCCGGACCTTGTCCTTGGCGTATAGCTCTACGTACGCGATGTCCTCGACCGTCACGGGGTCACGGCTCCTTGCAGGCGGGGGGTGGGTCCGACGGATGTTCAGGCGGGCTGGGCGGTGAACTCCCGCTCCCGCTCGATCTCGGCGGTGGTCTTGGCCATCCGGCCTGTGGTGCGGCGCAGGATCGGCGGCGCCATCACGGAGGTGACCACCGCGACCAGCACCACGATGCTGTAGGAGGCCGAGGTGAGCACGCCGATCCGCAGGCCCACCGAGGCGAGCACGATCTCCACCACGCCGCGCGCGTTCAGCCCCGCGCCGACGGCCAGCGACTCGGCGCGGTCGAGCCGTCCGGCCCGGCCGCCGAGGTAGCCGCCGGCGAACTTCGCGCCGATGGCGACCAGCAGGGTGACCGCGCCGGCCAGCAGCACCTGCGGGTCCCGCAGCGCCGAGAGGTCCACCTGGAGGCCGGCGGTGGCGAGGAAGATCGGGGCGAGGACGGCCATCACGAAGGTGCGCATGGAGTCCAGCGAGCGGCGGCTCTCCGTGCCGAGCGAACCGATCACGATGCCGCACAGGAACGCGCCGAGAATCGGCTCCATGCCCAGCGCGTGGGTGCCCGCGGAGGACAGCACGATCAGCACCACGATGACCGCGACGCTGAGCTCCCGCCCGGCCGCGCGCTCCACCGGGCGCAGGATCCGCCGGATCAGCGGGCGGGCGACGAAGGCGGCGACGGCCAGCACCAGCAGCAGGTAGCCGACCGACTCGGCGACCACGCTCATCCGCAGCCCGAAGGTGGCCATCGCCGCGACCACGGACAGCAGCAGCCATCCGACGATGTCGCTGACCGCGGCCGAACCGATGATGATCTGGCCGACGTTGCGGTGCAGCAGCCCCATGTCCAGCAGGGTCTTGGCGATCACCGGAAGGGCGCTGACCGCGACCGCCACGCCCATGAACAGCGCGAAGGTCGGCCGGTCCCCCGGGTTCCCCAGCATCGCCGCGGGAAGCACGAAGCCGAGGCCGAAGCCGAGCGCCAGCGGCAGCAGCACGCTGCCGGCGCTCACCCAGGCGATCGCCCGCCGACGGCGGACCAGCAGCCCCAGATCGATGTGCGCGCCGGTGATCCCCACCAGCAGCAGCACGCCGAACTGGGCGACCGCGCCCAGCAGGTGCATCTGGCCGGGGTCGCGGGGCAGCAGCCAGTCGGAGAAGCCGGGGGCCAGGTTGCCGAGCAGCGAGGGGCCGAGCAGCACACCGGCGGTGAGCTCGCCCACCACGGCGGGCAGGCCGATCCGGACGGCAAGCCGGCCGAGGCCGGTCGCCACCCCGAGCAACAGGCCGATCTGCAGCAGCAGCACCAGCATGTGGTGGTGGTCGATGCCGGGAACAGGCGCGATGGCGAGCATCGTCACACCCCTCTCCGCACCGGCGCGCCGAGGTACAGGCCGCCCTGTTCCAAGGCCCGCAGCGCGTGGTAGTCGCGGTCCACGTCCGCCGGGTCCTCAGCGGCGAGGTAGACGTATCCGGGCGAGTTGATCAGGTCGGTGGTGGCTTCCAGCAGCGCACCGGGCCGGACGCCGTGGGTGAGGCCGACCAGCGTGGGCAGCGCCTCGAGCTCCGCCGTCCAGTCCAGCGAGCGCACCTCCCCCGCCTCGTGGTTGATCAGGGCGACGTTGCGCACCGCGCGGGACCAGGTGACGGCGCTGTCGTCGAAGGCGGCGAGCCGGTCCGGGTCGATCAGCGAGTCGGCGAAGAGCGCGGTCTGCGAGGTCCCGGAGAACTTCTCCACCAGGGCGGGCGAGGTGCCGCCGCCCAGCCGGGCGCCGGTCTCGATCAGCACCGGCCCGCGGGCGGTCATCATCACCTCGGTGTGGGCGGCCCCGGAGACCACGCCCAGCGCGTCCAGTGCCGCGGCGACGAAGGCGCGCAGCGGCGCGGCCTCGGCCGAGCCGACCGGCACCGGCTCCTCGTAGTCGTAGATCGGAAAGCCGGAGCCGCCGGTCCGCTTGGTGTAGCGCCACAGCTCGGCCACCCGGTGCACGCCCTCGTGCGAGACGGTGTTGGCGTAGTACTCGACGCCGCGCACCCGTTCCTGGACCAGCACCACGGCGTTGCGCTGCCCGTAGAGGTTGGCGGCGGAGAGCACCACCCGGCAGGCCTCGCGCACCTCGGCCGGGGTGCGGCAGAAGCGGACGTTGTCGGTTCCGGCGCTGCTCGGCGGCTTCACCACGGCCTCGCTCAGGCCGCGCTCCAGGTACCAGGCCTCGGCTTCGGCCGCGTCGTCGAAGGCCTCGCCGAGCGGGGTGGCCACCCCGGCGGCGGCCGCGACCCGGCCCATCAGCACCTTGTCGCGGCGGGCGGCGATGGTCTCGTGGCGGTTGCCCGGCAAGCCCATCAGGTGGGCGAGGGTGTCCGCCAGGATCACCCCGGACTCGGTGCCCGCCACCACCCTGCCGACGCCCAACCGGGTCAGTTCGGCGGCGAGCTCGGACGGCTCGCCGTCGCCGGCCAGGGTGGCCTCGTAGTCCCCGGGCTCGAACCCCCGGGTGAAGTACTCCGACATCTGCGGCGAGCTCTGCACATGGACGCAGGCGCTCCCCCGGTTGCGCAGCGCGGACACCAGCGCGCGTCCGGTCGAGTAGCCGTCGACGACCGCGATCCTCATGACGTCGGCCCGCCCGGCTCCGAGGACTCGTCCTCGTCACCCTTCTGGAACAGGGAGCAGGCGACCCGGGCCCCGCCGTTCATGCTGACCACGCCGACCTCCGGGTTGGTGCTGCCGCGCACCAGGCAGCCGTTGTAGCCGTCACCGCCGGTGACCTGGGGGTCGGTGGCGAAGACGCCCCAGTTGAGGTAGAGCTCCTGCGAGCCGCTGCCCTCGTTGGCGGGGAACAGCTCGGGCACCGGGCGGATCCGCCGCTGCACCACGTACGGGCCGTCCACGGCGGCCGCCAGCTGGGCCCGCCACTCCTCGGCGGAGACCGTCCAGCCGGGCACCACGCCGGTGCCGCCGTGCAGGAGGGTCGGCTTGAGGATCAGGTCGTGCTGCTCGGCCACCGCGTGCGCCACCAGGTCGATCTCCTGGCCGGCCTGGTCGGTGGCGGTGCGCCGCACGTGCCGGGTCCAGGGCAGGAAACGGTCGACGACCTCCCGCTCCTGGGCCGAGTAGGCGTGCCGGTTCTCGTCGTCGGAGAGCATCGCCAGCGCGCCCTTGTTGCCGTACAGCTCGGCGTCGAGGCGGCTGAACATGCCGATCCTGCCCTCCTCGAAGGCGCGGAGCACCGGGGCGACCAGCTCCGCGTCGGCGGGGGTGGCGATCTCCTCGACCAGGAAGAAGCGGTAGGCCACGTCGATGGTCCGGCCGTGCACCTCCAAGCGCCCGCCGCGCTCGGTGATCTGCCCGACGTGACAGGGGACGGCGTCGATGCCGAAGCCGTCGAAGAGCGCCGCCATCACCTTCAGCCGCGGCTCGTAGCTCTTGAAGCTCTCCGGCCAGTCGACCAGCGCGACCACCGGCCGACGGCTGCCGTCGCCCATGTGCGCGGCGCACTCGGCGAACAGGGTCTGCACGATGCCGTGCAGGGTGTCGACGTAGTCCAGCCGGTGCTCGGCGGCGAACTCGGCCAGCGCCGGGTGGGCCAGCATCGCCCGGCAGATGTCGGCGTTCTCGAAGCCGCCGAGCGCGCTGGTGATGTTGAGCTCCAGCAGCTTGAAGCCGTCCGCGTCGCGGTAGCAGTCGGAGCGGGCCAACGGGAGCAGCGGCTGCCCGGCCTTGGTGGCCCGCTCGACCACCGACGCCTGGGTCTCGGTCATCCCGACCGCGCGGGCCAGGGCGCCGGCGTCGCCGCCGAACAGCCGCTCGGGGAGCTGGGTCAGCAGGGTGTGCACGGTGCCCAGGTCGGCGGCCAGCCGGGCCCGTTCGGCGGCCGAGACGAAGACCGGGGCGGGGAGGTAACGGCCCCGGTAGGCGACCGCGACCAGCTCGTCGGCGACGACCTGCCGCATCAGCTCCTCGGGGCCGGCGCCATGCCGGGCGAGGTGCGCCAGGTAGTCCGCGCCCAGCCCGGAACGGGGGACGAGCGGGGCGTGCGAAGGCTGGGTCATGGGGGCTCTCTTCTCGGTCGGCTTGGCGGTACGGGGCACCGGGGTACGGCGCGGGGGCTCCGCTCAGGGAGTCGCCGCGATCGCCTGCAGGTGCGCCAGACAGCGCCGCAGCTGATCCAGCGGGACGAACTCGTCGGCGGTGTGGGCCTCGCTGATGAAGCCCGGGCCGCACACCACGGTCGGCAGCCCGGCGATGCCCCGGATCAGCCCGGCCTCGGTCCCGAACGGCACGTACTCCGGCGCGGTGTCCTGCCCGGCCGCCGCCGAGGCGCGGGCGATGAAGGCGTGGTCCGGCTCCATCGCGAAGGAGGGGGTGTCGGAGAGCTGCTCCAGCTCGGCCTCGGCCGGCGCGTAGCGCTTGCGCATCGCGGCCAGCAACTCGCCCTCGGTGTACCGGCGCAGCTCCTCGGCGATGTCCGCGCAGGGGTGGTCGGGCACGTTGCGGATCTCCAGCTCCACGGTGCAGCCGCCCGGCACGATGTTGGCCTTGAGGCCGCCGTCGATCCGGCCGACGTTGATCCAGGAGTGGCCGATGGAGAACCGCTCGTCGTACGGACCGGAGTCGCGGAAGCGCTCGTTGAGCGACTCGGCGAAGCCGATGAACTCGGCGGCCGACACGATGGGGTTGGCGGTCTGGGAGGCGAGCGCGGCGTGCTTGGGCTCGCCGGTCAGCCGCAGCCGGTAGTTCTGCTTCCCCTTGTGGCCGACCACCACCCGCATGCCGGTGGGCTCGCCCACCACGCAGCCGGTCACCTCGCCGGTCCAGGTCCGCATCTCCTCGACCAGGCTGCGAGCGCCGACGCAGCCCACCTCCTCGTCGTAGGTGAGGACCAGGGTGACCGGGATCGGCAGCGCCTGCTGGTCGACGGTGGACAGCAGCGCCAGACAGCAGGCCAGGAAGCCCTTCATGTCGGCGGTGCCGCGGCCGATCGCCCGGTCCTCGGTCACCCGCAGCGTGAACGGGTCGGCCGTCCAGGCCTGCCCGGTCACCGGGACGGTGTCGGTGTGGCCGGACCAGACGATGCCGCGCCGCCCGTCACCGGCCGGGCCGGCCGTGGCCACCAGGTTGGCCTTGGACCGGTCCTCGTCGAAGTGCAGGTGGCTTTCGATGCCGTTGGCCGACAGCAGGTCCTGGACGTAGCCGATCAGTTCCAGGTTGGAGTGGTGGCTCGTGGTGTCGAAGCCCACCAGCCGCTCGAGGATGCCGAGCATGCGGTCGTACAGCTCGTTGTCGGTGCACTTGACCGGGAATCCCGAAGACATGATGACTCGCTGACGCGTGGAGGACGGACTGAGGAGGGGAGCGGGGCACCCGCCCGGAACCGGGCGCCCCGCAGGGGTGACCGACGGACCGTCAGTCGGAGGAGTTCGGCGAGCGCCGGCTGTGGCCCACCTCGGGGAGCGAGGGGGTGACCGCGGAACCGGACGTGGTCAGCCGCAGCAGCCGCCGGACGTGCTTCTCGTCGAGGTCCTTGGTGGTGGCCGAGTGCAGCACGCAGCGGTTGTCCCAGACCACCACGTCGAGGGGGCTCCACCTGTGGCGGTAGACGAAGTCGTCGCTCGTGATGTGGGCGATCAGTTCCTCGATCAGCGCGGTGCTCTCGTCCTCCGGCAGGCCTTCGATGCCGATCACGCTGCCGATGATGCGCGGCTGGATGAACAGCGTCTCGCGCCCGGTGTCCGGGTGCCGGCGCACCAGCGGGTGGGTGATCTCCGGGGTCTGCTTGCGCTCCTCGGGGCCGATGTACTTCCAGCGGGCCCACGGGTCCTCGCGGTCCGGCGACCAGCGGTACTGGTGGCGCACCCGGAGCGTGCGCAGGTACGCCTTGCGCTCCTCCGGCAGCGCCGCGAAGGCGGCCTCGGCGTCGGCGAACAGGGTGTCGCCGCCGGCGGTGTCGGGGATCTCCAGGCCGTGCAGCATGGTCGCGCTGCCGGGCACCAGCTTGTACGAGTAGTCCGAGTGCCAGCCCTGGCCGGAGGTCTTCATCTCCTTGTTCCGGCCCGGCTCGTTCTGGTTGGACAGCCAGGTGAGGGTCGGCTCCTCGGGGTGGCGGAGCTTGAGCACGTGGTGCTCCTCCGGGCGCCCGAAGATGGTGCCGAATTCGGCGAAAGTGCGGGCCGATATGTCCTGGGCGCGGAACACCAGGACCTTGTGCTCCAGGTACGTCTCGTAGATCGCCCGACCCGCTTCTCGGATGGTCTCCGAGGTGAGGTTCGGAGACTTCACCTCCGCGGCGAAGGTGGCGGCGAGGCGGTTCGCTATGGGCGTGTGTTCGAGGGCCACTACTGTGCACTCCCGTTTCGGTCGGCAGCCGGGTTCAGGTCTTTGATGAAGAAGACGCGACGCGCATTCACGGTCTCCTCGGAATGCGTGTACACGTAGTCGAGCCCTTTATAAAAGGCTATGTTGTCGCTCATTTCGGCGCGGGTCCACAGCCGGACCCCGCGCAGATTCTCGTCCCGCGCCATTTCCTCGACCAGGGAAACCAGCCGCCGACCTATTCCGCGCCCCTGATGGGCCGGCCGGACGGCGAGATTGCGCAGGATCAGATGCGGATCACTGGGCTCCACCGTCACCATTCCGAGCACCTCGTCCGCCTCCACCGCGAGATAGGTGCGGCCCGCGGCGGCGACCTTCTCGTAGTCGAGCAGTATCGGCGCCGGCGGCTCGTCCAGCTCGGCCAGGTATTTCCCGTACGCCTCGCGCGCTATCTCGGCCAGTTGCCCGCCGTCGGCAGGCACAGCCGGTCGCAGCGTGATCCGGGTGCCGTTCCCGACGCTTGCCATGGGTCTTCCAGTCCTTGTCTCTGGGGGCGGTCCGCGGTGTTCGGCGACGTTTCGCGGCGTTCTCCGGGCAGCGCGACGGCCCGCACGGGCATCGGGGTCCGAGGGGGATCCCGATGCCCGTGCGGGAGGTGCGGCTCAGGCCAGGGTGCGGGCCTCGCGGGTGCCGTCGAAGTGCGGGCTCTCGTAGACCCGGTCGCCGTCCGCCTTGCCGACGATCTCGTTGAAGTCGCTGCCCACGTTGTAGTCGAAGGTCACCCGCGGGAAGGCGAGCGCCTCGACCCGGGACTGGTCCCAGCGGGCGTCGATCGAGGAGAAGCGCAGCGCGTAGGCCAGCCGGGAGGAGATGGGGCCCTCGCCCAGCGGGACGCTGCGGTGCAGCACGTACTTGTCGAAGATCAGCGCGTCACCGGGCGCGAAGTCGTCCTCGACCGCGGAGAAGTCGAGCAGCGGCTTGATCTCCGGCGAGTTGAGGAGGTTGTTCTTCAGCTTGTGGAAGTCGTCGTAGCCGATTTCCTTGCCGGCCTCGATCTCGTTGCGCATGAAGTCCGGCAGCATGTTGATGTGCTGGTAGACGAACTCGCCCGAGAACACGCTCTTGGAGACGTACTTCATGCCGCCGGCCTGCTCATCGGCCCGGATTTCGGTGAGCGGGGTCCAGATGGTGAAGCCGAGGTCCTCGCGGCGCTGGAAGCCGAAGCTCTGGGTTCCGACGTGCCAGGGGAAACCGGTGCTCTTGTTCTTCTCCAGCTCGAATCCGAGGCCCTGGGTGAAGAACAGCTGCGCACCGGTGAGCTGCTTCATCGCGGCGGAGAAGGCCGGGTCACCCATGAGCGAGAGGATCGTCGGGTCGTCGTTCCCGATGTCGTACTTCAGCTTGCTGAAGCCGGCGCCGTAGTTGTCGGTCGGCGACGTCACCTGGGAACCGCTGAGGCTCCGCATGTGCTCGACGAGTTCCTGGGAGAAGATTCCCTTGAGCTTCAGGAATCCGTGCTCCCTGAAGCTTTCTACGTCCTCGTCGCTGATCGCGAAGTCTGGGTTGATCATGACCGCTCCCCGTCCAATTTTTTTCCGGCGCTTCCGCGACATTATCAGCGGACCCAACGGGAACGAAAGATTCCGTGTTTAATCCCGGAACCCCCCCGGACGCTGCATTTTTCGGAAATCGTCGGCCGGACGGGCAGGAGCCAACTGCTGGGCGAACTCCAGCCAACTGGCGGCGTACTGCCACGCCAGATCGGCCACCAGCGTGGCGCGGTGCGGCGGGACGGCGGAGCTCAGTCCGGACCACTCGGCGGCGGCGTTCTGCTGGAGCAGGCGCAGCAGGTGCCGGCCCTCCTCCTTCAGCCGCAGCGAGGGGTCGCGCAGCAGCTTCTCCAGCAGTTGGGCGGGAGTGGGCGGGGGCAGCGCGGGCGCGGCCGGGGCGAGCGCCACCGGCGCCGGGGCCGCCCGGAGCACCCAGGCGTCCTTCGGCCGCAGCGCTGTCGGCACGGGGCGGTCCGACGCCTCGTCCCGCGGTCCGCCGCTGCGCGACGCGGTGCCCGCTTCGCCGTCGCCGGCCGGCAGACGGCCGGCCTGGAGGCGTTTGCGCACGTCGCTCGCGGTGGCCGGGGAGATCCCTGCGACCAGGGCGATCTCCCGCAGTGAGGCGTGCGGGTTCTCGGCGATGAACTCGGCGGCCCGCCGCCTGCCCTCGGCGCTGCTGAGCGGTCGGACCCGCCCGTCGCGCCCGACGCGGGTGTTCAACTGCGGATCTGCGTCAGTTGAACGCAGCCGGATGCCGGCCACCGTCTTGGCGCCCAGCCCGGACACCCGGGCGATCGCACGGTCGGACATCCGGGGGTGCGAGGCGATGATCCGCTCGGCCGCCGCCCGCCGGTCAGCCAGCGAGAGCGGCAGGCCGTGCGCGGTGTTCGCTTCCACGGCACGCAGGAAGGCGTCCTCGGCCGACCCTTCGAAGAACTCGACGTCGATGGTCTCCTGCCCCCGGACGCAGGCCGCCAGCAGGCGGTGCATGCCGTCGATGACGCGCATGTCGGACCGGCGCACCAGGATCGGCGGCAGCGGCCCGTCCACGTCGGCGAGCCGACGCGCGTGCTCCCGGTCGAGCCCGTCCGAGCGCGGCGACTCACCGGGCAACAGTGCGGACACCGGGACGGCGGTCACCCTCGCCGCCTGCACCTCGGCCAGTGCGGCGACGGCGGCCTGACGACCCGTCGGTGCGAGAGAGGCCGGAACGAGCGCCCCGGCGCGCGACTGCGACATTTCACGCACCCCGCGAGTCGGTACGGGCTGGATGCCACGAAAGTTCCGGGCACGGCATTGCTGTCGCCTTTCTTCCGCCGATTGCGGGATTGCGCCCGCCGGGCCTTGTGGGCCCGACGGGTCATACGAGTCGAGGAACTGACCGGCACACCCCGTCGCGTGGCGCTGTCCGGCTGCCGATCGGCCCGCACCCCAGTCCCACGCGACAAGCACGAAGCCTGCACATGTTCTTCTCTCGTGCGGGTGTTGTCGAGATCTACATCCATATCCTGCACACCGACACCCGCGCAGGCCCGAGTTCAAGACAACGTCAAGTCGGCTTTCAGCCTGATCTGTTACCGACGAGTCACTCCACCGGTCGGGTGGTGACCACCTGGACCGCGGTCAGCTCGGCCACCGCGGCGGCGCACTCGGCCACCCCGTCAGCCGCCAGGGTGGCCACCCCGAGCCGGTCCGCCGAGGAGCGCAGCGGCTGCACCAGGTCCCCCACCGACACCGAGACCTCCCAGTCCACCACCCGGCCGCAGCCCAGCTCGGGCTGCTCGGCGACCCGCTCCACCAGGCCCGGCGCCGCGGTGAAGAACACCTTGGCCGCGGCGGCCGCGGCGGCCTCCTCGCGGCGCAGGCCCTCGCCGAGCGGCCAGCCGAGCGCGGTCCGCCGCCAGTTGATCCCGGTGGTCAGCCGCACCAGTTCGGCGATGCCGTCGCCACCGGGCCGGTTGTGCGTCTCGATCACGACGACCTGCTCACCGTCGAGTTTCACCTCGGTGTGGCTCGGGCCGTCCGTCAGACCCACCGCGTCCAGCAGCTCGGCCACCGCGCGCTCCACCGACCGCCGGCCGGCGGCGTCCAGCGAGGGCGCCGGCATCAGGTGGCTGACCTCGACGAAGCCGTCCGTCGTGCCCTTCTCGGCGATCCCGACCACGGTGTGCCGACCGCCCTCGGAGAAGGCCTCGACGCTGAACTCACGCCCGCCGACGAACTGTTCCAGCAGGGTCCCGCCGGTGCGGCACTCCGGCGCGAGCTGCTCGGAGCGCTCCAGCAGCTGGATCGCCATCGAGCCCGCGCCGTCCACCGGCTTGGCCACCACCAGCGGGTGCCCGGCGAACAGCCGAGCCACCGCTTCGGCGTCGTCGCCGGCGGCGAAGGCCGGGTTCAGGTGCGGCGCCCTGCGCTCGAGGATGCGCCGCATCTCCAGTTTGTCCCTGGTGGCGCGCACCACGGCCGGCGAGAAGCCGCGGCAGCCGAGCCGCTCGTTCGCGACCGCGGCCGGTTCCAGACCCAGCTCGGTCAGCGAGACCACGGCGGTCGGAGCCAGCGGTCGGAGCGTCGAATCCACGAACGCGCGAAAGTCCGAATCCCGTCGGAAGTCGACGGTGAGGAACGGCACGCTCCCCTCCCGCGCGGGAGTACCGGGCAGCTGGACGTGAACAACGTCACCCGGCAGCGTCTCGGCTGCCCGGGCGACCTCCGGGTTGGCCCCGATGACGATCAGGGTCACGGCGACACCCTCCGGGTTCGGGCACTGCGAAACATCCCCCACACACGCTTTCTCGAGATCCGTCCGGCCGAGCGATCGCTCGAAGCCGTTGACGCGGCGTCATGAGAGCAGTGGCGCGGAGCGGGTGTCAACGACCGCCGGCCTCTCCAGGGAAGCCCGGGAGTCCACGCGATCCGCGCGCTCCACCGATACGCGGCGGAGGCGGGGGGCACACCTGACAGACTTGACCGAACCTGGTCGAGGTCGGACCGTTTCAGGTACCGTCCTGGACGATCGCGGGGGCGCATCCGGCGTACCGTCACGTCCGAGACGCAGCAATCCCTCTTGCCGCAGTGTTCGCGCCCTGCGCTGCTCCACTCCTGTTCGTCTCGGCGTGGTGACAGCCGCTCCTCACCGATCTCCGCCCTTCCTCCCAGTGACCGAGGCACTCCTGATGTCCCTGAGCGACACCGTCACCCATGTACTGGTCGGCTACGGCGCCTGGATCCTGCCCGAGCTCGAGGAACGCCTCCCGGAGCGGTCGGTGCTGATCCTTGAGGAGCCGAGCGTCATCGCCGCCCGCGGCGCACACGAACTGGCCGCCCGATTCCGCTGCGTGGCCGCCCTGATCGAGGCCCCGGTCCAGGACGAGGAACACCCGGAACGGCTCGTCGCCGCCCTTCCCCGGCCGCGGAACGTGCAGGCCGTCATCCCCGCCGTCGAGTACACCGTGGTCGCCGCCGCCGCGCTCGCCGACTCCTGGGGTCTGCCCGGGGCCGGGCTCACCGCCGCCCGGGTCTTCCGCGACAAGGCCCGGCTGCGCACCGTCGCCGACGAGGCCGGTATCCCCCAGCCCCGGTGGGCCTCCGTCCACGGCCCCGACGAGGTGGAGCGCTTCCGCGCCGAGCACGGCGCCGCCTGCGTGATCAAGCCGGCCAACCGCCAGGCCAGCCTCGGCGTTCAGCTGCTCGAGCCCGAGGACGACGCCCACGCCCTCTGGGAGCACACCGCCGGGGCCAGCGAGACCCGCCAGCGCGCCCAGTACGAAGGCGCCGACCGCTACCTGGTCGAGCAGCGCGTCTACGGGCCCGAGGTCAGCGTCGAGGCCCTCGTCCATCAGGGCGTGGTCGGCTTCCGCAACATCACCGCCAAGACCGTCCAGGGCTCCCGCCACCCCGTCGAACTGGCCCACGCCGTCCCCGCCGGACTGCCCGCCGCCACCGAGACCGCGCTGCACGACGCCGTCCAGCAGCTCGCCACCGCCGCCGGCTTCCGCGACGGCGTGCTGCACGCCGAGTGGATACTCGGTGAGGGCGGCCCCTACCTGGTGGAGTGCGCGGCCCGGCTGCCCGGGGACGGCATCTCCGTCCTCATCTCGCTCGCCTACGGCGGCAACTTCGTCGGCGACCTGCTCGGACTGCTCGAAGGCCACGGGCCGGTCCCGTCGCGGGAGCCGGTGGCCGGAGCGGCGGTGCGCTTCCTCAGCGCCGCCCCCGGCCTGGTCGAGGCCGTCCAGGGCGAGGAGGAGGCGCGGCAGGCCAAGGGCGTGCACCAGGTCCAGCTGGCCGTCGCCGCCGGCGACACCGTCAGGCCCACCACCAGCTCCTGGGAGCGGGCCGGACAGATCATCGCCACCGGCGCGGACGGGCCCGAGGCCGCCGCCCACGCGCTGGCCGCGGCCGACCGCATCACCGTCCGCTCGGTGGAGGCGCCCGCTCCTGTCTCCGGCTCCGCTCCCACGGCCTTCGAGGGCGACCGGTCGTGAAGCTGCCCTCCGTCGCCGACTACGTCCCGGCCACCCCCGCCGGGCGGACCTTCGCCCTCACCGCGCTGATCAGCTCGGTCGGCACCGGCCTCTTCCTGGCCGGCTCCACCGTCTTCTTCATCCGCTACGTCGGCCTCAGCAACGCCCAGATCGGCCTCGGCCTCGCCGTCGCCGCCGGCTTCGGCTTCCTCGCCACCGTCCCGGTCGGCGTCATCGGCGACCGCTTCGGGGCGCACCGCACGCTCATCGGCACCCAACTCTGGCGAGCGGGCTGTTTCGTCGGCCTGGTCTTCGTCGACGGACCGCTGTCCTTCGTCGTCGTCGCCTCCTGCATGGCCGCCGCCGAAGGCTCCACCCCGCCCCTCACCCAGGCCGTGGTCGCCGAGACCACCGGCCCCGAGGACCGGGTCCGCACCATGGCGATCATCCGCACCGTCCGCAACGTCGGCTTCTCGCTCGGCGCGCTGCTCGCCGCTCCCCTGTTGTCCGCCTCCAGCACCACCGCGTACCGGGGCATCGTGCTCGGCAACGCGCTCGCGTTCCTCATCTCCGCAGGGCTGCTGTTGCGGCTGCGACTGCCGAAGAGTGCCGTCGCCCGCTCCTCGCGCAGCGCACTGCGCGCGATCCGCGGCTTCCGCGACTGGCGCTACGTCACCCTCGCCGGACTCAACGGCGCGCTCTCCCTGCACATGACCATCCTCTCGGTCGGCATCCCGCTGTGGACCGTCCAGGCCACCAAGGCACCCGCCGCGATCGTCCCGATCCTGGTGTTCACCAACACGGTGCTCGCGGTCCTCCTCCAGGTCCCCTTCTCCAAGGGGGCCGACGACTCCACCGGAGCGGGGCGGGCGCTGTGGCGCGGCGGGCTGGCGCTGGCCGGCTGCTGCATCGCCTTCGCGCTGGCCCAGGGGACGAGCGCCGTCGTGGCGGTCGGGGTACTGGCCGCCGGCTGCGTACTGCTCACCTTCGGCGAGCTCTGGCAGGCCGTCGGCGGCTGGCAGCTCTCCTACCTCTACGCCCCCGAGGAGCAGAAGGCCACCTACCTCTCGGTCTTCAACCTCGGCTCGACCGGCCAGGGCATCATCGGCCCCAGCATCGTCACCACCGTCGTCATCGGCACCGGCCGGATCGGCTGGATCGGGCTCGCCGTCTTCTTCGTCCTCGCCGCTGCCCTGGTCCGCCCCGTCATCACCCTCCTCGACCGGGCCCCGCGCCCCACTCCCGTCGACGACCTCGCCCCCGAATCCCTCTCCCCCTGACGTCCGTTCCGCCCCGCCGGCCGCCTCCGGGCCGGGCAGGTCCGCGGTCCGTGGGCCCCTGTGTCAAGATGCGGGACCGGCCCTCCACCGCACACGGACGGGCCGGTGACGTACGACACCAGGAGCGACACGATGACCGCCACCCCCGCCCTCCACCTCTCCGAGCTGTTCTCGCTCGACGGGCGCATCGCCCTCGTCACCGGTGGCAGTTCCGGCATCGGCCGGGCCGTCGCCGGGGCGCTGGCCCGGGCCGGGGCCTCGGTGGTCGTCCTGGCGCGCGGGGAGGACGAGCTCGTCGCGACGGTGGACGAGTTGACGGCCGAGGGCTGTCGGGCGGCCTGGGTGAGCGCCGACCTGAGCACCCGCGAGGGGATCAGGGCCGGGGCGGAGGCGGCGGCCGCCGTCTTCGGCGAGCCCGACATCCTGGTCAACTCCGCCGGCGTCAACCTCCGGCCCCCTTTCGGCGAGTTGGGCGAGGACGTCTGGGACACCACGATGACCGTGAACCTGGAGGCACCGTTCCTCCTCGGTCAGCGGTTCGGCCCCGGCATGGCCGAGCGCGGCTTCGGCCGGATCATCCACATCACCTCCCAGCAGGCGCACCGCGCCTTCGTCCAGAGCGGCGCGTACGGGGTCTCCAAGGGCGCCCTCGAGTCCCTCGCCCGCTCCCAGGCCGAGGCCTGGTCCCCGTACGGCGTCACCGCCAACACCCTGGTCCCCGGCTTCGTCATGACCCCGCTCAACCGCCGCCTCTCCTCCGACCCCGAGAAGGTCGCCGCCCTCGCCGCCCGCACCATGGTCGGCCGCAACGGCCTCCCCGGCGACTTCGCCGGCGCCGCCGTCTTCCTCGCCGGCCCCTCCTCCGCCTACATCACCGGCCACTCCCTCTTCGTGGACGGCGGCTTCTCCGTCCACTAGGGCCCGTCCGACCCTTCCCGTCGGATCAGGCCGGGTCGTTCGGCGCGTGCGGTCGGCGAGGTGGCGGGCCTCCTGGACGAGGGTCTCGCGCCGCTGCTCGGGGGTGAGGTGGCTGACGTCGAGGGGTCGGTGCGGTGGTGGCGCACGGTGCCGGCCTTCGTCGACTTGCCCGTGGTCTTGCCGTGGATGCCTACGCTGAGGGTGTCGAGCCGGGTGGAGGTGGTCGCCGCGCCGGGCGTCGATGGTCAGCCGTAGGCCCGCGTGCTCGGTGAGGAAGTCCGTGGCGGAAGGGAACGGCTCCAGGGGGAAGCCCTTCCGCCGGGAGTCCTCGGTGACCTCCGCCAGGATCGCCGGTACGAGACCGGCGACGTCCCGGCCGGGGAACCATCCGTGCTCCCCGAACCAGGCGTCGACGTCCTGCGCGGTCTCCATGCGCGGCACGGGGCCCGCTCTCCTGCGGCGTCAGCCCTCGCTCGGCTCCAGCCGCAGCGAGATCGAGTTGATGCAGTAGCGCTGGTCCGTCGGGGTCGGGTAGCCCTCGCCCTCGAAGACGTGGCCCAGGTGCGAGCCGCAGCGGGCGCAGCGCACCTCGGTGCGGATCATGCCGTGGGAGGTGTCGGCGATCAGCTCGACGGCCTCGCTGTCCTTCGGGTCGAAGAAGGACGGCCAGCCGCAGTGGGACTCGAACTTCTCGTTCGAGGTGAAGAGCTCCGCTCCGCAGGCCCGGCAGGAGTAGACGCCCTGGGTCTTCGTGTCCGTGTACTCACCGCGGAAGGCGGGCTCCGTGCCGGCCAGCCGGAGCACCTGGTACTCCGACGGGCTCAGCTGCGCCTGCCATTCCTCGTCGGTCTTCTCGACCTCGTACGCCATCGTTCCGCTCCCTCGGCTCAGCTCGACGGGCGGGCGAGCCGGTCCAGGATCCTCGGACCGAGGTCCGTGACGTCGCCCGCGCCCATGGTGAGAACGAGATCGCCGGGGCCCGCCATTCCCGCGACGGCGTCCGGCACGGCGTCCTTGTCGTGGACGGCCGTCACGTCGGCGCCCGCGGCACGGGCCGCCGTGATGATCAGCTCGCTGGTGATGCCCGGGATCGGGTCCTCGCGGGCCGGGTAGATGTCGAGGACGACGGAGGCGTCGGCGAGGGCCAGCGCGTCGCCCATCTCCTTGCCCAGCTCCTGGGTGCGGGAGAACAGGTGGGGCTGGAAGACGACCAGGAGGCGGGAGGCCCCGGCGGCGCCGCGCATGGCCTCCAGGTCGGCGGTCATCTCGGTGGGGTGGTGCGCGTACGAGTCGATGACCTGGACGCCGTTCGCCTCGCCCTTGAGCTGGAGGCGGCGGCCGACGCCGGTGTAGGCGGTGAGGGCCTGGGCGAGCTCGGCCGGGTCGATGCCGACGCGGGCGCCGGCGGCGAGGGCCGCGGCGGCGTTGTGGGCGTAGTGGCGGCCGGGGACGGAGACGGTGAAGGTGTGCTCGGCGCCGTCGAGGGCGACGGTCACCTCGCTCTTCATCCCGTTCGGGACGATCTTCAGGATGCGGGCGTCGGAGTCCTCGGACTCTCCCACCGTGACGACGTCCAGGCCGTCGCGGTCCGCGACCCTGCGGGCGAGTTCGCGGGCGCCCGCGTGCTCGCCGACGACCAGGGTGCCGCCGGGGCGGATCTTGGCGGTGAAGGCCTCGAAGGACTCGTAGATCTCGTCCAGGGAGGCGTAGTTCGCGTGGTGGTCCAGCTCGACGTTGAGGACGATCGCGACCTCGGGGTCGTACTTCTGGAAGCTGCGGTCGCTCTCGTCGGCCTCGGCGACGAAGACCTCGCCGGCGCCGTGCGCGGCGTTGGTGCCGGGGCCCGCGAGGTCGCCCCCGATGGCGTACGACGGGTCGAGACCGAGCTCGGTGAGCGCGACGGCCAGCATCGAGGTGGTCGTCGTCTTGCCGTGCGTACCGGCGACGGCGATCGCGCGCAGCCCGTCCATGAGGGAGGCGAGCGCGTCGGAGCGGTGCACCACGGGAATGCCGAGTTCGGCGGCGCGGGCCAGCTCCGGGTTGTCGGCGCGGATCGCGCTGGAGACGACGACGGCCGAGGCGTCGTCCGCGAGGTGCTCGGCCGCGTGCCCGATGTGCACGGTCACGCCCAGCGCCCGCAGCGCCTCCGCGGTGGGGGACTCCTTGGCGTCGCTGCCGGCGACCTTGGCGCCGCGCTGGGCCAGGATCTTCGCGATGCCCGACATTCCGGCACCGCCGATGCCGATGAAGTGCGGCCGTTCCATGGCGGCGGGAATGGCGGGTGCCATGCGGTTCTCTCCCCGGGTGCGTCTGCGTCTCGTGTCCGTCTGTTGCGCACGCAACAGGCAGGTCCCACCCTAATGGCTCGCCGTCCGCCCGCCCGGACGGGCGGACGGGCGGGGGGGGGGCCCCCCCCCCGGGGGGGGGGCCCCCCCCGGGGGGGGGGGGCGGGGGGGGGGGGGGGCGGGCCGGGAGCGCCAGGGCCCATAGGGGCGGGGGGGGCCCGGGAGGGGGTGGGCCCCGG
>NZ_JBWKCA010000031.1:0-73127 GCF_056436715.1 Streptomyces sp. NPDC043176 | reverse complement strand
AGTGCAGTCGCGAGGGTTTCGAGGTTTGTCGTCACACACGAACCAACGAGACCCTCGTTTCATGCGCCCGAAGACTTCGGACTTACTCGTCTAGGCACGTTCATGGCGGCAGACACACCCGAGGAGAAGTCCCGCCTCGGGAAGGTGACCGCCTGGGACGGCGTATCGGTCCACCTGCAGCCGCTCGGCGGAGGATCGACGTGGACGGCGGCGCCGTCCGAACTGCGCCGCCCCACCAGGGAGGAGCGCGCGCTGATCCGGGTGCTCACCACTCCGGTCCCGAAGGCGGCACGCGGGCGGCAGACACGGCCGGAGCCGCCGGTGGTCCTCTCGGTGGATCCCGTGCCGCCGGCCGTGGCGGTTCCGGGATGCGCCACGTGTGACGTCGCCGCCGAGCGGGAGCGGTACAGCCGTGGGGCGCGCGACCATTCGGCGGCGGCGGACTTCCGGGTGGAGATCCGCCGCCACCCGCACGAGGAGCCGGGCCCGACACGTGGGGAGCGGCCGTGACCGTGACGCCGGTCTACCGCATGGCGAGGCACCCCGGGCCGGAGTCGGAGCTCACGGTGACCGCGCGCTGCCTGGACGGCGGGTGCGCGTGGGAGGCGGAGCCGACGCCGCGGCCCGGGGCCGGGGTGATCGGGTGCGAGGCGCACACCGCGGAGACGGGGCACGCGACGTTCGCCGTCCGTCTGGAGTACGTCGCGCTGGTGACCGCCGAGGCCGCGAGCGAGGCGGGTGCCGGCTGACGCGACGGCGCCCCGCTTCCCGGTGTCAGGCCTTGAGGGTCTCGATGGCCTTCTCGATGCGCCGGCGGCGCGTGTCGGCGCCCTTCGCGCTCTCGATGGCGAGCACGTGCCGGCGCTTGTGGGTGTGCGAGAGGCTGTCGTAGGCGGCGCGGACGAAGGGGTCCTCGTCCAGGGCGGCGGCGAAGTCCGGGGGCTCGACGACGACGCGGGGCTCGGTGTCGAGCTCCAGCTCGACCTCGACCTCCTCGCCGGTCTCGACGCCCGCGGCCTCCCGGTTGGCCTTGCTGAGGCCGAGCAGGTGGCGGCCCCGCATGATGGCGACCCGGCTCTTCCAGGAGTGGCCGTTGACGGTGATCGTCACCGGCGGTCGCGCGCCTCCGCCGAGCGCCTCCACCACCTCGGGCGGAACCTCCAGACCCCGCATGCGCTCGGGCGGCTCGACCTCGGACCGAAACTTCATGCTCTTCCTCCAGTTGTTCTGCCGGCACACGGCGGATCGGTCCCGCCCGGCTCCGGCAGCCGCTCCCAACGGCCGGGTCCCGGGGCGCCGCGGCCGGGGACCCCGGACGTCGCCGTCCGGGTCCGCCACGGTGCCGCCGCAGCCGCCCCACGGCGGAGCACCGGCGGGCTTGAGGATCGTAGCGTCGGCCCTCCGTGCCTCGTCGCCGCATCTCGGCCATGTCGTCGGTCAGTTCCCGGCCTGAACGCCTCCGGGTCCCAGGGTCCGCACCTCGTACGGCCGGTCGGTGCCCGTGGCCGTCGCGGTCGGGCCCGTCTCCGTCCGCGTCACCCGGTAGACCGCCGCCGGGGCGCCCCGGTGGTCGGGGACCGTGACGGTGGTCGTGGTGCCGGGCGGGGCGCCGGGGGCCACCAGGAGGGTGAGGTTGTCGAGCCAGGCGCCGTCCGGGCGGGAGTCGTCGGCGGCGAGGGGGAGGACGGCGCCGGGGCGGACGTACAGCGGGAGGCCGTGGAGGTCGTGGGTCTCGCGGCGCCAGGCGGGGCCGGTGACGGTCTCGCCGGTGAGCAGGTGGGTCCACTCGCCGGCGGGCACGTACACCTCGACGTCGCCGCCGGGGTTCATGACGGGTGCGACGAGGAGGTCGGGGCCGAGCATGTACTGGCGGTCCAGGGTGCGGCAGGCGGGGTCGTCGGGGAACTCCAGCAGCATGGGCCGCATGACGGGGGTGCCGGTGGTGTGGGCCTCGACGGCGGCGCCGTACAGGTAGGGCATGAGGCGGTGCTTGAGGCGGGTGAAGCGGCGGGCGACCTCGACGGCGGTCTCGCCGAACTCCCACGGCACCCGGTAGGAGTCGCTGCCGTGCAGCCTGCTGTGCGAGGAGAGCAGACCGAAGGCGAGCCAGCGGGTGAAGACCTCCGGCTCGGGGGTGCCCTCGAAGCCGCCGATGTCGTGGCTCCAGAAGCCGAAGCCGCTGAGGGAGAGCGAGAGGCCGCCGCGCAGTGACTCGGCCATGGCCTCGAAGGAGGCCCAGCAGTCGCCGCCCCAGTGCACCGGGAACTGCTGGCCGCCGGCGGTCGCGGAGCGGGCGAAGAGGACGGCCTCACCGGTGCCGCGCTCCTTCTCCAGGAGCTCGAAGACGGTCCGGTTGTAGAGCTGGGCGTAGTAGTTGTGCATGCGCGCGGGGTCGGAGCCGTCGTGCCAGACGACGTCGGTGGGCACGCGCTCCCCGAAGTCGGTCTTGAAGCAGTCCACGCCCTGGGCGAGCAGCGGGCGCAACCTGTCCTGGAACCACGTCCTGGCCTCGGGGTTCGTGAAGTCGACCAGGGCCATGCCGGGCTGCCACAGGTCCCACTGCCAGACGTCGCCGTTCGGCCTGCGGACCAGGAAGCCCCGCTCCGCGCCTTCCGCGAAGAGCTCGGACTTCTGGGCGATGTACGGGTTGATCCAGAGGCCGACGCGCAGTCCCCGCTCCTTCAGCCGGGCGACGGCGCCGGCCGGGTCGGGGAAGGCTTCGGGGTCCCAGCGGAAGTCGGACCACTGGTACTCGCGCATCCAGAAGCAGTCGAAGTGGAAGACGGAGAGCGGGATGTCCCGCTCGGCCATGCCGTCGACGAAGGAAGTGACGGTCGCCTCGTCGTACCGGGTGGTGAACGACGTGGTCAGCCAGAGGCCGAAGGACCAGGGCGGCGGGAGGGCGGGGCGGCCGGTGAGCGCGGTGTAGCGGGCGAGGACCTCCTTGGGGGTGGGGCCGGCGACGACGAGGTACTCCAGGGTCTGGTCCTCGACGCTGAACTGGACCTGGCCGACGGCCTCGGATCCGACCTCGAAGGAGACGCGGCCCGGGTGGTCGACGAAGACGCCGTAGCCGCGGGAGGAGAGGTAGAACGGGATGTTCTTGTAGGCCTGTTCGCTGCTGGTGCCGCCGTCGGCCTGCCAGATGTCGACGCTCTGGCCGTTCTTCACGAAGGGCGTGAAGCGTTCGCCGAGGCCGTAGATCTGCTCGCCGACGCCGAGCGCGAGCTGGACGGCCATGTGGTGGGCGCCGTCGGGGGTGGTGACGAACGCGGTGCCCTTGCGGCCGGCCTCGGTGAGGTGCCGCCCGTCGGCGTCCGTGAAGAGCAGCGTCCAGGGCGCCGAGCGGTCCAGGCGCAGGCGCAGGGGCCCGGAGGCGAGTTCGACGACGGATCCGTCCTCGCGCACCGCGCCGGTGGACGGTCCGCCGTCCGTGAGGGCGAAGTCCGGTCCGGGGCGGGTCTTTCCGGCGTGGTGGGTGACGCGGACTCCGATGACGCCCTCGGCCGGTGCGTGGCATTCCACGGTGAGGAGGGCCGAGTTGAGGGTGTCGCCGCGGGTCAGGACGCGCTTGACGGAGGCGTGGGCGGTGAAGCGGTCGGCTTCGGCGCGCAGGTCGCGGACTTCGGTGGCGTACGAGGCGTGGACGCCCTCGCGCATCAGCCAGAAGCCGTCGGTGAACTTCATGCTGGTCCTTGGGGAGGGGGGCGGAGGGGCTCCGCGGAGCCCCCAATAGTTATCCCAGAAAACAAAACAGCGAGCCAGCCCCCGCACCCCCTGGACCTCCTGCGATAGAAAACGCTTTCACGAAGCCTGTGCGAAGCATTGACGAAACACGAGCGCCCCCCTAACTTCATGCCCGTTGCACTTCGTACGTCATATATGAGACGCGATACACGAGATCTGAGAGTGCTCCATGGCCTTCGCCCCCAGCCCCATCCCGTCCCGCACCCAGTACGTCCTGGAGGCGATCAAGCACGACATCCTCACCGGAGGCCTCAGACCCGGCCAGGCGCTCGTGGAAGCCGAACTCGCCGCGCGTTTCGGGGTGTCGAAGACCCCGGTGCGCGAGGCGCTCAAGACCCTCGCGGGCAGCGGGCTCGTGGTGATGAGCCAGTACAAGGGCGTCACGGTCCGGATGGTCGACGCGGACATGGCCCGCGCGGTCTACGACGTACGGCTGCTCCTGGAACCCGAGGCGGTCCGCCGCGCCGTCGCCTCGGGCGTCCCGCTCGACGCGGCGCACGAGGCGCTGCGCCGGGCCGCCGGAGCCGAGGACCCGGCGGAACGCTCGCTGGCCAACCGGGAGTTCCACCGCGCGCTCTACCTGCCCTGCGGCAACCCGCTGCTCGGCCGGATGCTGGACGAGGTCCGCGACCAGGCCGCCCTGGTCTCCACCGTCGCCTGGGCCGCCGTCCCCTCCTGGGAACGCGAGGCCGCGGAGCACGAGGAGATCCTGCGGCTCGCCGTCGCCGGCGACGTCGACGGGGCCGGCCGCGCCGTGCACGACCACATCGCCTCGTTCGTCGAACGCGCCTTCCCCTAGGGCCTGTCCCACCGGCCGCGAGCCGGGCGAAGCCCCGCCACCCGGGCAGCCGGGCGCGAGCCGGCGCCGCCCGGGCAGCGGGGCCCGAAGCCCCGCCACCGGGACCGGCCGCCGAGGACCCGCGCCGACGCGACCTCGCCGACAAGCCCCCTTCCCCCCTGAACAGCGGGCGGGTGCCCATCCCGTGGGCACCCGGCCGTGAGTGAACTGCGAGGCACCATGGAATTCGAGACACTGAGGGCCGCCCTCGCCGATGTCGTGGCGATCCCGGTCACCCCCTTCGCCGAGGACGGCTCGGTCGACACCGCCGCCCACCGGGCCCTGCTGCGGCGGCTGCTCGACGGCGGGGTGCGCACCCTCACCCCGAACGGCAACACCGGCGAGTTCTACGCCCTCGCCCCCGAGGAGCGACGCGCCGTCACCGAGGCGACCGTCGAGGAGGCGGGCGGCCGGGCGGTGATCCTCGTCGGCGTCGGCCACGACGTGCCGACCGCCGTCGAGGCCGCGCGGCACGCCCACGCCACCGGCGCCGACATGGTGATGGTCCACCAGCCCGTCCACCCGTACGTCTCCGAGAGCGGCTGGGTCGACTACCACCGCGCCATCGCCGAGGCCGTCCCCGAGCTCGGTGTCGTCCCCTACATCCGCAACCCGCTCCTGAGCGGGGACCGGCTGGCGGAGCTCGGCGCCGCCTGCCCCAACGTCGTGGGCGTGAAGTACGCGGTGCCGGACGCGGCCCGGTTCGCCGGTTTCGCCCGGGACGCGGGCCTCGACCGCTTCGTGTGGGTGGCGGGCCTCGCCGAGCCATACGCCCCCGCGTACTTCGCGAGCGGCGCCACCGGTTTCACCTCCGGGCTGGTCAACGTCTCCCCCGCGCTCTCCCTGGAGATGCTGCACGCGCTGCGGGCCGGCGACTACCCGACCGCCATGAAGGTGTGGGAGCGGATCCGCCGCTTCGAGGAGCTGCGGGCGGCGAACGGCAGCGCCGACAACGTGACCGTCGTCAAGGAGGCCCTCTCCTCCCTCGGCCTGTGCCGCCGCGCCATCCGCCCGCCGAGCCGCGAACTGCCCGACGCGGCACGGGCCGAGGTGGCGGCGATCGCCGGCGGGTGGCCGATATGAGCCGCGAGCCCGGCGGGACGGACCACGGCCCCGACGACGCGAACCACGACCCCGCCCGCGCGGGTCACGAACCGGCCGGCGCGCATCACCGGCCCGCCGGGGCGGGCCCCGCGTCCGGCGACGCCCCCCAGGGACCCGCCCACCCCGGCCGGAGGCCCGAGGAGCTCCGCAGTCACCAGTGGTACGGCACCGACGGGCTGCGCTCGTTCAGCCACCGCGCCCGGACCCGGCAGCTCGGGTACCTGCCCGAGGAGCACCTCGGCAAGCCGGTGATCGCGATCCTCAACACCTGGTCCGACATCAACCCCTGCCACGTCCACCTGCGCGACCGCGCCCAGGCGGTGAAGCGGGGGGTGTGGCAGGCCGGCGGCTTCCCGCTGGAGTTCCCGGTCTCCACGCTGTCGGAGACCTTCCAGAAGCCGACGCCGATGCTGTACCGCAACCTCCTGGCCATGGAGACGGAGGAGTTGCTGCGCTCGTATCCGGTGGACGGGGCCGTCCTGATGGGCGGCTGCGACAAGACGACGCCGGCGCTGCTCATGGGGGCCGCCTCGGTCGACCTGCCGACGGTGTTCGTGCCGGCCGGGCCGATGCTCCCGGGCCACTGGCGGGGCGAGACGCTCGGTTCCGGTACGGACATGTGGAAGTACTGGGACGAGAAGCGGGCGGGACTGATCGGCGACTGCGAGATGGCCGAGCTGGAGAGCGGGCTCGCCCGCTCCCCCGGCCACTGCATGACGATGGGCACGGCGTCCACGCTCACCGCCGCCGCCGAGACCCTGGGCGTGACGGTGCCCGGCGCCTCCTCGGTGCCCGCGGTCGACTCCGGACACGACCGGATGGCCGCCGCGTCGGGCCTGCGGATCGTCGAGCTCGTACGGCGTGACCTGCGGCTGTCGCAGGTGCTGACCCGGGAGGCGTACGAGGACGCGGTCGCCGCGGTCCTGGCGCTCGGCGGCTCGACCAACGCGGTCATCCATCTGATCGCCATGGCCGGGCGCTCCGGGGTGAAGCTGACGCTCGACGACTTCGACCGGATCGCCAGGACCGTGCCGGTGCTCGCGAACCTGCGGCCCGGTGGGCAATACCTGATGGAGGACTTCCACTTCGCGGGCGGCATGACGGCGTTCCTGTCCCGGCTCACCGACGTGCTGCACCTGGACCGGCCGACCGTCTCGCACGGGAGCCTGCGCGAGCAGCTGGCCGGCGCCCTCGTGCACGACGACGAGGTGATCCGGGACCGGGCGAGGCCGCTGGCCGCCGAGGGCGGGGTGGCGGTGCTGCGCGGCAACCTGTGCCCGGACGGCGCGGTCATCAAGCACATCGCCGCCGAGCCGCGGCTGCTCAAGCACACCGGCCCGGCGGTGGTGTTCGACGACTACCGGACGATGCAGCGGACCATCGACGACCCGGCGCTCGGCATCACCGCCGACCACGTGCTCGTACTGCGCGGCGCGGGGCCCAAGGGCGGTCCCGGCATGCCCGAGTACGGCATGCTGCCCATCCCCCGCCACCTCCTGGAGCAGGGGGTCCGGGACATGGTCCGGATCTCCGACGCCCGGATGAGCGGGACGAGCTACGGGGCCTGTGTGCTGCACGTGGCGCCCGAGTCCCATGTCGGCGGACCCCTCGCCCTCGTCCGTACGGGCGATACGATCACCCTCGACGTCGCGGCACGCTCCCTCCACCTGCACGTCTCGGACGAGGAGCTGACCGGCCGTCGGGCCGCGTGGACACCGCCGCCTGCCCGGTACGAGCGCGGCTACGGCGCGCTGTACATGGAGCAGATCTCCCAGGCCGACACCGGCTGCGACTTCGCGTTCCTGGCGCGCCCGGGCACGACCCCCGATCCGTACGCGGGCTGAGCCCGCGCCGAACCGCCCCCGATCCCCGCGCGCGGGCCGACCCCGCGCCGAACCGCCCCGATCCGTACGCGGGCCGACCCGCGCCGAACCGTCTCGTACCACCGCCCGAGAACCCGTCCTGTCCCGCCTGTCCGAAATCTCGAACGTCGTTCGCGAAGCGCTTCACCGAGAACGGAGCCGCCGTCATGGCCTCAGCTGTGACCCCACCGCCCCGGGCCGTCCCACGGGCGCGCCGTCGCACGGGAGCGACCCCCCGCCGACTGCCGTACCTGCTGATCGCCCCCGCCGGACTGCTGATGCTGGGCTTCATCGCCTACCCGGTGCTCAGCGTCTTCTACTACAGCCTCCAGCACTACAACCCCACGAAGCCCTGGCGGAACGGGTTCGCCGGCCTGGACAACTTCACGCGGATCTTCACCGACGACCCGCACTTCTGGGGCACGCTGACCTTCAGCCTCAAGTGGGTGGTCGTCGAGGTGACGCTCCAGCTGCTCTTCGGGCTCGCGCTCGCCCTGATCGTGAACCAGACCTTCGTGGGCCGCGCGCTGGGACGGGCCCTGGTCTTCTCGCCCTGGGCGGTCTCCGGCGTGCTCACCTCGGCGATCTGGGTGCTGCTCTACAACTCCCAGACCGGCATCAGCCGTTATCTGGCGGACCTGGGCCTGGGCTCGTACGGCACCTCCTGGCTCTCCGACACGGCGACCGTGTTCCCCGCGGCCATAGTCGCCGACCTCTGGCGCGGGGTGCCGTTCTTCGCCATCCTCATCCTGGCCGACCTCCAGTCCGTACCGAAGGACCTGTACGAGGCGGCCGAGGTCGACGGAGCGGGCCGGATCCGCCAGTTCGTCCACATCACGCTCCCCCACATCCGGGACGCGATCGTCCTGTCGACGCTGCTGCGGGCCGTCTGGGAGTTCAACAACGTCGACCTGCTGTACACGCTGACCGGCGGCGGCCCCGCGGGCGAGACGACCACCCTGCCGCTGTACATCGCGCACACCAGCGTCGACGCCCACAACTTCGGATACGCCTCCGCCCTCACCACGGTGGCGTTCGTGATCCTTCTCTTCTGCTCGATGGTCTATCTGCGCCTGAGCAAGTTCGGAGGCGACGGCAAGTGACAGCCGAGTCCACCCTCAGCGCGGCCCCGGCCGCCCCCGCGGCCGCCCCGCAGGACGCGCCACCGCCCGGCAGGACCCCGCCCGCCCCCGCCCGCGGCAGGCGCCGGGCCTGGGACGAGGTGCCCCGCTGGCAGATCTACCTGCCGCTGGGGATCTACCTCCTCTTCACCCTCGTCCCCTTCTACTGGATCCTGCTCTTCGCCCTGCGGCCCGCCGGCTCCACCTCGCTCGTGCCCTGGCCGATGACGAGCGCGCACTTCGAGAAGGTCTGGAACGAGCGCAGCTTCGGCGTCTTCTTCCAGAACAGCCTGCTCATCGGCGTCGCGGTCCTGGTGATGACGACGGTCGTCGCCCTGGCCGGCGGCTACGCGCTCGCCCGCTTCGACTTCCGGCTCAAGAAGGGCTTCATGCTGGCCCTGCTCTGCTCCCAGTTCGTGCCGGGCGCGCTGCTCCTCGTGCCGCTCTTCCAGATCTTCGCCGAGCTGCGGATGATCAACTCGCTGGGCAGCGTCGTCATCGCCGAGACCGTCTTCCAGCTGCCGCTGTCGATGATCCTCATCAGCGGGTTCATCAGGAACGTGCCGTACTCCCTGGAGGAGGCGGCCTGGGTCGACGGCTGCAACCGGTTCCACGCCTTCCGGATCGTCGTCCTGCCGCTGCTCCGTCCCGGCCTGGTCGCCGTCGGCTCGTTCGCCTTCGTCCACGCCTGGAACCACTTCCTCTTCGCCCTGATGTTCCTCAGCAGCCAGGACAAGCAGACCATCCCGGTCGGCCTCAACACCCTGATGGGCGCCGACAGCGTCGACCTCGGCGCACTCGCCGCGGGCGGGGTCATCGCCGCCGTCCCCGTCGTCGTCGTCTTCGCCTTCATCCAGAAGTGGCTGGTCACCGGCTTCAGCGCCGGGGCGGTGAAGGGATGAACGGCACCCCCACGCACAAGGAAGACATGAACACCGCACGCACCCCGCTGCCGGTCGTCCTCGCGGGCGCCCGCGGCCACGGCCGCAGCCACCTCCTCAACATCCGCCGCCTCGAGGAGCGCGGACTCGTCCGTCTCGCCGGGGTCTGCGAACTGCGCCCGCTGGACGCGGGCGAACTGGACGGCATCGGGGACCCGGAGCAGTCCGCCGACTTCGAGGCACTCCTCGCCTCCACCGGCGCCCGGATCGCGGTGCTCTCCACCCCCATCCAGACCCACACCGACATGGCCCTCACGGCCGCCCGGCACGGGGCGCACATCCTCCTGGAGAAGCCCCCGGCGCCGTCGTACGCGGAGTTCCGCAGGATGGCCGACGGCGTCGAGGCGGCCGGAGTGGCCTGCCAGATCGGCTTCCAGTCGCTCGGCTCGCACGCGGTGCCGGCGATCCGCCGCATGGTCGAGGAGGGCGTCATCGGCGAACTCCTCGGGGTCGGCGCGGCCGGTGCGTGGGTCCGGGACGAGGCCTACTTCCGGCGCGCCCCCTGGGCCGGGCACCGGCGGCTCGACGGCGTCGACGTCGTCGACGGGGCGCTCACCAACCCGCTCGCCCACGCCGTCGCCACGGCCCTCGCGCTCTCCGGCTCCACCCGGGCCGAGGACGTCGAGCACATCGAGACCGAGCTGCTCCACGCCCACGCGATCGAGTCCGACGACACCTCCGCGGTACGGGTGGTGACCTCGGCCGGAACCCAGGTCACGGTCGCCGCGACGCTCTGCGCCGAGCGGTCCGCGGAGCCGTACGTCGTCGTCCACGGCACCCAGGGGCGCGTCACCTTCTGGTACCGGCAGGACCGGGTCCTCCTCCAGCGCGCCGGGCACGGCCCCGAGGAGACCGAGTACGGCCGCACCGACCTCCTGGAGAACCTCGTCGCGCACGTCACGGACGGCGAGCCGCTGTGGGTGCCGCCGGCGGCGACCGGCGCGTTCATGCGGGTCGTCGAGGCGGTCCGTACGGCCCCGGACCCGCTGGCCGTGCCCGCCGCGCACTGGCGCGCCGAACCCGGCGAGAGCGCGCCGCGCCGGGTCGTCGACGGCGTCGACGCACTGGTCGACGCCAGCGCCGACGGACTGCGGCTCTTCTCCGAACTCGGCGCCGCCTGGGCACCGTCGCGCCGGGCGGAGGTCCGATGAACCCCGGACCGGCCACCCTGCTCCGCTGCGCGGGCCGCACCGTCGCCCACTACACCACCCGGCCCGACCTCGCCCCCGACCACTCGCCCCGGCCCTCTCTGCACCCCGTCACCACCCTCGGCGGCCGCGTGGTCACCGAGACCCTGCCCGGTGACCATCCGCACCACCTCGGAGCGGGCGTCGCCGTGGCCGACGTCGACGGCCGCAACTTCTGGGGCGGACGCACCTTCGTCCGCGACCGCGGCTCCGTCCCGCTCGACAACCACGGCGTCCAGCGGCACGACGGCTTCAAGCTGTGCGACCCGGACGGCTTCGTCGAGGAGCTGAGCTGGACGGCGGGCGGCGAGCGGCTGCTCCGCGAGCACCGCACCGTGGCGGTCACCGCCCTCACCGGCTCCGCGTGGGCGCTCGACCTCACGTTCTCCCTCACCAACACGTCCGGGCGGGACCTGTCCGTCGGCAGCCCCGCCACCAACGGCCGCCCCGGCGCCGCGTACGGCGGCTTCTTCTGGCGGGCGCCGAAGGAGGCGACGGCGCCGCTGGCGTTCGGTCCGGACGCGGAGGGCGAGGAGGCCGTGCACGGTCGTCCGGCCGACTGGGTGGCGCTCGCCGGCGAGGGCTGGACCCTGGTGTTCGCCGGGGCGACCGCGCGGACCCGCAGCGACCCCTGGTTCGTCCGCGCCGCCGAGTACCCCGGCGTCGGCTCCTCCCTCGCGCACGCCGAGCGCCTCGCGGTCCCGGCCGGCGACACCTTCGTACGGCGGGTGGTGACCGTCGTCGCCGACGGCCGCCTCGACCGGGCCGGAGCCGCGGCCCTGGTCCGCAAGGCGGTGGCCTCGTGACGGGGGCGGGCGCGGGGCTCCGGGGCGCCGGACGCGCGAACGGGGCCGGTGCGGGCCGTCAGGCCCCCGGTCGTGCGACCGGGGCCGGGGCGGCGACGACCGTCACCGGTGACCTGGGCGACGGCACGTACCGCAACCCGGTCCTGGCGGCGGACTGGTCGGACCCGGACGTGCTGCGGGTGGGCGAGGACTACTACCTGACGGCGTCGAGCTTCGGCCGCGCCCCGGGGCTGCCCCTGCTGCACTCGCGCGACCTGGTGAACTGGACGCTCGTCGGCCACGCCCTCGAACGGCTGGAACCGGCGGCCGCGTTCACCGCGCCCCGGCACGACCGCGGGGTGTGGGCGCCGTCCCTGCGCCACCACGACGGACGGTTCTGGATCTTCTGGGGCGATCCCGACCACGGGATCTACCAGGTCAACTCCCCTTCGGTGCGCGGTCCGTGGACGGCACCGCACCTGGTGAAGGCCGGCCGGGGCCTGATCGACGCCTGCCCGCTGTGGGACGAGGCCTCGGGCGAGGCGTACCTCGTGCACGCCCTGGCCAAGTCCCGCGCCGGGGTCAACAACAGGCTCGTCGGGCACCGGATGAGCCCGGACGGCACGAAGGTCCTCGACGAGGGCCGGGTCGTCGTCGACGCCGACCGGATCCCCGGCTGGTTCACCCTGGAGGGACCCAAGCTGTACCGGCACGACGGCTGGTTCTGGATCCTCGCCCCGGCCGGGGGCGTGGCCACCGGCTGGCAGGGCGCGCTCCGGTCGCGGTCGTTCCTCGGCCCGTACGAGGAACGGATCGTCCTGGCGCAGGGCGACACGGACGTGAACGGACCGCACCAGGGCGGCTGGGTCCGCACCCAGCACGGCGAGGACTGGTTCCTGCACTTCCAGCAGTCCGGCGCGCACGGCAGGCTCGTGCACCTCCAGCCGATGCGCTGGGACGGGGACGGCTGGCCGGTGCTCGGCGACGGCGGCGCCCCGGTCCGGGTGCACCGCAAGCCGGACCTGCCGGAGCAGCCGGTCGCGCGCCCGGCGGTGGACGACACCTTCCCCGGCGGGCGGTTCGGCCGGCAGTGGCAGTGGACCGCCAACCCGGACGAGGGCTGGGCGACCCAGCACGCCGGTGACGGCCTGCGCCTCGGCTGCGTCCGGTCGGACCGCCTGGACGACCTGCGGACCGTGCCGCACGTCCTCACCCAGCGGCTGCCCGCCGGGGCCCGAAGGGTCGAGGTCGGGCTGCGGCTCGACGGCCGGGCGCCCGGCGCCCGCGCCGGACTCGTCGTCCTCGGTGACGCGTACGCCTGGATCGGTCTCGAACGCGCCCCGGACGGCGCCGCCCGCCTCGTCCACCGCTTCGCCCCGGCGGGCACCGACGCCGAACGGGACGCCGCGTACTCCCGGCCCCTGGACGGGGACCGGGTCCGGCTGCGGATCGAGGTCACGGCGGACGCGCGCTGCCGGTTCTCGTACGCCTGCGACGGCGCCGCGGAACCGGTCCGGGTCGGGCCGGAGTTCGCGGCCACGCCCTGGCGCTGGGTCGGCGCGCTCCTCGGCCTGTTCGCGGGTGCCCCGGCGGGAGCGGGGCAGGCCGGGACGGCCGTGTTCTCCGCCTTCCGCGTCACCCCCTGAGCGCCCTCACCGAGGGCCACCCCGAGCTCCCCACATCCCCATCCCCGCAACCCCCTGAGAGAAGAGAGCCGACGATGACCATCTTCCACGGCGGACGACGCAGAGCCGCCCTCGCCCTCGCCCTGTCCGGCGTCCTCGCCCTGACCGCCACCGCCTGCGGTGACGACGGCAGCGGCACGGGCGGCGACAAGGGCACCGAGGGTTCGGGCAAGGGAAAGATCACCTTCTGGGACAACAACGGCGGTGTCCGCACCGAGGTCTGGAAGGAGATCATCGCGGACTTCGAGAAGGCGAACCCCGACATCGACGTCGAGTACGTCGGGGTCGCGTCCAAGGAGGTCCAGTCCAAGTACGACACCGCCATCCAGGGCGGCGGCCTGCCGGACGTCGGCGGCGTCGGCGCGGCGATGCTCGCCGGGATCGCCGCGCAGAACGCCCTGGAACCGCTCGACGCCCGCGTCGAGGCCAGCTCCCTGAAGGGCAAGCTCAACGCCGGCATGGTCGCGAGCGTCAAGTCGGCCGGCGGCCAGGGCAAGCTGTTCACCGTCCCCACCTCCGCCAGCAACGGCGTGCTGTACTACCGCACCGACCTGTTCGAGGCGGCCGGCCTGGAGGAGCCCTCCACCTGGTCGAAGTTCTACGCGGCGGCCGACAAGCTGACCGCCGTCGACAAGAACCGCTTCGGCTACACGATCCGCGGCGGCGCCGGCTCCATCGCCCAGGCGCTGGACGCCATGTACGGCCAGAGCGGCATCACGTCCTTCTGGAACGGCGACAAGACCACCGTCAACGACCCGAAGAACGTCGCCGCCCTGGAGAAGTACGCCGGCCTGTTCAAGCGGACCACGCCGGCCGCCGACGTCAACAACGACTTCACCAAGATGGTCGCCCAGTGGGACAGCGGCCAGATCGGCATGCTGAACCACAACCTGGGCTCGTACAAGGACCACGTGAAGGCGCTCGGGACGGAGAAGTTCCGGGGCATCCCCAACCCGACCCTCGACGACGGCACCCGGGTGCAGGTCTCCAACCCGGTCGACGGCCTCGGGCTCTTCTCGTCGAGCAAGAACAAGGCCGCGGCCTGGAAGTTCATCGAGTTCGCCGCCTCGCACGAGTCCAACAGCAAGTGGAACGAGTCGGCCGGCGCCATCCCCGCCAACACCGAGGCCGCCACCGACGCCTGGCTCGCGAAGGCCGAGCCGACCAAGCTGGGCGCCGAGGTCCTCTTCAGCGGCAAGGCCACCATCGTCGAGCTGCCGTACTACCTGCCGGACTGGAACACCATCTCCAAGGCCGACAACGAGCCCGCCTTCCAGAAGGTCCTCCTCGGCAAGTCCACCGCCAAGGAGTTCCTCGACCATCTCGCCGAGCAGCTCAACGCCGCCCAGGCCGAGTGGAAGCAGCAGAACCAGTGAGCGTCGGCCGCCGCGCGGTCGTCACGGCCGGGGCGGGACTCGCGCTCGCCCTGGCCGGGGCTCCGGCGGCGCAGGCGCTGGGCCCGGCCCGCACCCGGACGCTGTTCATCGCGGGCGACTCGACGGCGGCGCAGAAGTACGCCGACGCGGCGCCCGAGACCGGATGGGGCATGGCCCTGCCGTTCTTCCTCCACCGGGGGATCGAGGTGGCCAACCACGCGGTCAACGGCCGCAGCACCAAGAGCTTCCTCGACGAGGGGCGGCTCGAACCGATCCTGGCGGCGCTGTGCCCGGGCGACCTGCTCCTGATCCAGTTCGGCCACAACGACGAGAAGGCCGCCGACCCCACCCGCCACACCGAGCCGTGGACGACGTACCAGGACAACCTGCGGGTGTTCGTGGAGGGCGCGCGGTCCCGGGGCGCCCTCCCGGTGCTCGCCACGTCCGTGGAGCGGCGCAAGTTCGCCGCCGACGGGACGGCCCTGCGCACGCACGGCGCGTACCCGGCGGCGATGCGGGAGACGGCGGCCGAGTCCGACGTGCCGCTGCTCGACATCGAGGCGCTGTCCCTGGCGCTGTGGCAGGAGCTCGGGCCCGAGGCCACGAAGACGTACTTCAACTGGACCGCGACCGAGCAGGACAACACGCACTTCAACCCGCCGGGAGCGATCGAGGTGGCCCGTCTGGTCGCCGCCGAGCTCCTGCGCACCCATGTCCTCGCGCCGCGTGAGACGCGCCGCCTGGACGACGGGATACCCACCGACCGGATCACCTGGCCCGTTTCCGAGGAGAGCTGACCGTGAACCGACACAAGAGACGGGGAGTGGTGGCCGCGACCGCCCTCGCCCTGACCGTCACCGCGCCCGCCGCGGGTGCCCACGCCGGTCACCGGCCCGGCGCCGACCCGGCCCGCGCCACCCTGCCGGCCGGGGACGGCTGGGCCTCCGAGGGCGCCGGCACCACCGGCGGGTCCGCCGCCGACGCCTCCCGGGTCTTCACCGTCACCACCTGGGAGGAGTTCCGGGCCGCGCTCGCCGTGCCCGGCGCCGAGCCCCGCATCGTCAGGGTGGCCGGCACGCTGGACGCGACCGCCGCGGGCTGCGCCGCCTTCGAGGCCCCCGGCTACGACTTCGCCCGCTACCTCGCCGACTACGACCCCGCCGTCTGGGGGTACGAGAACGAGGTCAGCGGCCCCCAGGAGGTGCTGCGGGCAGCCTCCGCCACCGCCCAGGGCGAGGCCGTCAAGGTGAAGGTGCCCGCCAACACCACGATCGTCGGCGTCGGCCGGCACGCCGGGATCACCGGCGGCAGCCTCCAGGTGCAGGGCGTGGACAACGTCATCGTCCGCAACCTCACGCTGGAGAGCCCCCTCGACTGCTTCCCGCAGTGGGACCCGACGGACGGCGCGACCGGGGCGTGGAACTCCGAGTACGACAGCCTGGTCGTGTACGGCTCCACCCACGTCTGGATCGACCACAACACCTTCACCGACGGGGCGCACCCGGACAGTTCGCTGCCCTCCTACTACGGGGAGGTCTACCAGCAGCACGACGGCGAGCTGGACGTCGTGCGGGGCGCGGACCTGGTCACCGCGTCGTGGAACGTGTTCACCGACCACGACAAGACCCTGATGATCGGCAACAGCGACAGCGCCGGCGCCACCGACCGGGGCAAGCTCCGGGTCACCCTGCACCACAACCTCTTCGAGAACGTCGTGGAGCGCGCGCCGCGGGTCCGCTTCGGCCGGGTCGACGCGTACAACAACCACTTCGTGGTGCCGAGCGGCCCCTACGTGTACAGCCTCGGCATCGGTCAGGAGTCGCAGCTGTTCGCGGAGAAGAACGCGTTCACGCTCGCGGCGGACGTCCCCGCCGGGAAGATCCTGAAGAAGTGGAAGGACGCGCCGGTGACGGTCGCGGGCAACTACGTCAACGGCGCCCCGGTCGACCTGCTCGCCGTCCACAACGAGCAGTATCCCGCGGAGGAGCTGCGCGCCGACGCGGGCTGGACCCCGGTCCTGCGCACCCGGGTCGACCACCCGCGGGCCGTCCCCGCCCTCGTCGACCACCGGGCCGGCGCCGGCCGGCTCCGCTGACCCGGGTTCCGAGGAGGATCCGCATGCCCGCGCACCCCAACGGAGCGGGGGCCGTCGGCCGCCGCTCCCTGCTCGCCGCCGGCGTCGGCGCCGCGCTCGCCCTGGCCCTGCCGGGCGGGACCGCGGCCGCCGCGCCGCCCGGCCCCTCCGGCCCCTTCGGCCGGTTCGGCTCTCCCGCGGCCCGGCTGACCGAGCGGACGCTGTACGTGCATCCCGGAGGTCTCGGAGACCACGCCACCGTCCAGGCTGCGGTCACCGCGTCGTCCGGTTCCGGCTGGACGCTGGTGCTCGCTCCCGGCACATACCGCGAGACGGTCGCCGTGAGCGCCGCCCGTACCGACATGACCTGGATCGGCGCGACCGGGGATCCCCGGGACGTCGTCGTGGTGTACGCCAACGCGGCGGGCACGCCCCGCCCGGAGGGCGGCACCCACGGCACGACCGGCTCGGCGACGACCACCGTCCAGGCGGACGGCTTCACCGCCCAGGGGGTCACCTTCGCCAACGACTTCCTGCGCACCGACCTTCCGGGCAACCCCGGTACCCAGGCCGTCGCGCTCAAGGTGCAGGGCGACCGCTCGGCCTTCTTCCACTGCCGTTTCCTCGGTCACCAGGACACCCTGTACGCCGACTCGACGTCCCTGGCGGCGGTCGCCCGCCAGTACTTCGCCCACTGCTACGCGGAAGGAGACGTCGACTTCGTCTTCGGCCGGGCCCGGGCCGTCTTCGAGCACTGCCACTTCCGTACGCTGCTCCGCACGGACCTGGCCGCGGGGCCGCACGGCTTCGTCTTCGCCCCGTCCACGGCCCGGTCCGACCCGTACGGCTTCCTCGCCGCCCGCTGCCGGGTCACCAGCGGGGCACCGGACGGCTTCTACAAGCTGGCCCGGCCCTGGGTGCCCGGTTCGAACACCACGGCCTGGCCGTCGCTCGTCGTCCGGGACAGCGTCCTCGGCCCCGGCATCGACGCCGTCGCCCCGTACGCGAACATGCGCGAGGCCTATCCGTGGCAGGCACAGCGGTTCGCCGAGTACCGCAACACCGGTCCCGGCGCCGTGGTCACGGCCCCGGAGAACCGCCCCCAGCTCGACGCCGCGGCCGCCGCAGCCGCGACCCGGGAGACGTATCTGGGTGACTGGACGCCGCGGCGGCCCTGCGCCTGACGCACGCGCACGCACCACCCGGGCCTCGGTCGGGGGGCCCGGGTGGTTCCCGCGTTCACGGACGCAGCAACGGGAAGTGGACCGGGGCCCAGAGCGCGCGGACGGCGCCGCGGTCGTCGGCGCCGGGGGCGTGGCTCCCCTGGTCGTCGCTCCTCTGCTCGTGGGTCCTCCACACCTCGGCGGCCCCGTCGGCCTCGGCGAACGGCGGCCAGCCCGGGTCGCCGGTGGCGGCGAAACCGGCCCAGGCGCGGACCATGCGGCCGGCGAGCTCGTGGTCGGCGGGGGTGGGGGTGCCGCCGATGAGGAAGGCCACGCAGTCCTCGTCGACGTTGCCGAAGGCGAAGGGGACATCCGCGCAGTGCCAGGCGCGCACCGGGCCGTCCGGGCCGGTGCGCCGCCGGTCGAAGCGCGACAGGTACGTCCGGCCGCCGCCCCGGGCGTGCCGTTCGGCGAGCCGGTCGGCGTAGGCCCCGAACAGGAGGTCGCCGAAGACGGCGAGGTAGACGTCGAGGACCGGCGCGTCGGGGCGCTCGGCCCGGTAGCCGGCGATCAGACCGTCGGGCAGGCCGAAGTCCGCCGCGAAACGGGCCAGTTGCTCCTCGGTGGTGACCTTGGCGCTGCTGCCGACGGCGTCGAGCAGCCAGTACTCCTCGGTGGTGTGGCAGACCAGCAGGTCCACGTCCCGGGCGGCTCCGGCGGCCATCTCCGCGAGGGGGTCGCCGGGCAGGATGTCGCCGTCGAGGACGGGGGCGTAGAGCGAGGGGTCGTAGTGGCGGGAGCCCGAGGCGGGATCGTGCCGGTAGTCGTCGACCACGCGGTCGGAGGCGGCCACCAGGGCCTCCGGGGCGGTCGAGAGGAGTCCCTCCGCCGTGGCGGGGCAGCCCGCGGCGGCGGCGACCTCGCGGGTCGTCGCGGCCGCGATCTCCCGCGTGTGGCAGGGGCTCGCGGGGCTGTGGGCGATGGCCCGGCGGAACAGACCGCGGGCGCGGTCCATCACCATCAGGAAGGCGACGGAGGCGGCTCCGGAGGACTGGCCGGCGAGGGTGACGTTACCGGGGTCGCCGCCGAACGCGGCGATGTTGTCCCGGACCCAGTGCAGGGCCGCGACCTGGTCGAGCAGGCCGCGGTTGTCCGGGTGTCCGCCCGCCCCGGCGGCGCGGCCGTCGGGCCGGCCGCGCCGTCCGGCCGCCGCGTGGTGCGGCCGCTCGTCCGCTCCGGGGGCCGGTATGTGCCCGAACCCCTCGAATCCGAGCCGGTAGTTGAGGGTGACGACGACGAGGCCGGCCCCGGCCAGGGTCTCGCCGTCGAAGTCGGGCTGGGCCGAGGAGCCGAAGGTGTGGGCGCCGCCGTGGATCCAGACGAGGACGGGCAGGCGACCGCCGTCCGGAGCAGGGGTCCAGACGTTGACGGTGAGGATGTCCTCGTCTCCGGGTGACCAGTCGGGCGAGCCCGGCAGCCGCGCCGACTGCGGGGCGATGGGGCCGAAGGCCGTGCAGTCCCGCACGCCGGTCCACGCCGTCGCCGGGCGCGGCTCCCGGAACCGGTCGGCGCCGAACGGCGGTGCGGCGTACGGGATTCCGAGTACGGCGACGACGCCGGAGGGCGCCCGGAGGCCTCGTACCGCACCGCTCGTCGTCTTGAAGGCGTTCATGTCCGCAGCTTCCCACCGCGCCGGTGACCGGCACCAACACCGGGATCACGACGATTCACGCGCGACGGGTGTCAATGCCGGGTACCGGCGTCGGGGTGGTGTCAGGGCAGCAGGTCGACGCAGTCGATCGCGGTGCCGGGGCTGAGGAACCCGGTGCCGGAGGAGCCGCTGACGATGTTCAGCCTGAGGACGTTGTACTGGCTCGGGTCGGTCTTCCAGGCGTTCGCCGGGACGACGTAGGTGAAGGTGTGGTTGTTGCCCCGGTAGGAGCCGTTGGTCAGGGAGCGCGTCGAGGGCTGGGCGGGCGGCGAGGGGATCGCGGAGGTCCAGTCGTTGACGGTGACCTGGGGGCGTCCGTTGAGGAAGGCCGTGGTGACGCCGATCCGGAGGGTGTGCGCGGCAGCGGCCTGGGCCGCGGTGAGCCGGAAGTGGACGAGGACGCCGTCGTTGACGTCCTTCCACAGACAACAGGGGAAGGACCCCGAGACGTCGCTCCCGTCGACGACGACGTTCCCGGTCCAGGAGGCGGCCCGGACGTCGGCGGGGTGTGCGTACGTCATGAGGGCGGCGTTCTTGTACGTGCCGGGCGTGCCGTCCCAGGCGCCGATCCGCCAGATCGCGGGGGCGGTGGCGGGGTCGTTCGCCAGGGTGATCGTGTGGAGTGCGGTGGCGGCGCCCGCGGTGACCGTCACCGTGCCGGTGTGGACGGCGAGTTCGCCCTTGTACACGGTCAGGGCGTACGTGCCGGGGAGCATCCCCCGGCAGGAGAAGGCGCCGGTGCCGGCGGTCGCGCGGGTCCAGTACTGCGCGTCGGCGTTGGCGAAGCCGACCGTGTAGGGGTGGGCGGCGTCCATGCCGGCGAGGCCGACTCCGGCGACCCTGCCGCGTCCGGCGGCGCCGACCCAGCCGGGGATGCCGAGGCCGTCTACCCAGGAGGTGTCGTGGTTCGCCGCGTGGAGGGCCGGGTCGGGGGCGCCGCCGTCGGTGAACGCGAGCAGGTACGGCCCCTGGAGGCCGAAGCGCATCGCCTCCGTCTGGGACTGGTTGTAGTGGAGGATCTCGTACAGGCCGACGCCCAGTTCGTTCGAGTGCCGGAGCAGGGAGCGGTAGAACGGGCCGCCGGACGCCTTCTCGTGGTTGGAGCGGATCATCCAGAGGCCCACCGAGCCGGTGGTGTAGCCGATGTGGGTGTAGTCCATGACCCGCACCCCCGAGTAGTGCTTGGAGCGGGTCTGCCCGTCCGCACGCCGCCACACGTCGCCGGCCTCGATGACGGTGTCGGCGCCCTCCACCCAGGAGTCGGGCCCCTCGTTCGGGAAGATGCCGGGCTTCAGCCGGACGATGAAGCGCGTGGCGGTGAAGGACGTGTCGGCCTTGTCCGTCCACAGGTAGACGTTGTTCAGTCCGGCGCGCGCCGCGATGTAGTGCCGCAGCGTGCCGTGCGCGACGGTGACGAGCACGGTCGCGCCGCTCTGCGCGAGGGTCACGGTGGAGGCGCCGAGCCCCGACTCCACGTGCGAGTGCTTGCCCCCGTACCCCTCGTACTCCTTCCCCTTGTACGCCAGCGACGTGATGTCCCCGGTCGACTTCGAGACCTTGAACACCAGCCCCGCCCCGGTGTCGAGCACGTACCGCGTGCCGTCGTCGCTCCACCCGAACCCGGCGGCCGAGGCGTTCCCCGGGACGATCCCTCCCGCCGCGGCCAGGGCCGTTCCGGCCGCGGCGGCCCCGAGCAGGGTCCGTCGGCGCAGGGCGTTCTCGGTCGTGTCGTACGAGCTCATCGGCGTGGCTCCTTCGGTACGGCGGTGCGGGGCGGCTCCCGGTCGCTCCTAGGTCGCCGCCGCCGGGGGAAGGGTTGCCGGGGAGTTTCGAAACGTTTCAGAGAGTCGCCGCGGAGGCGCCGCGGGCCCGGAGACGCCGGCTGCCCGAGGGACGCGGGCCCGGTCCGGTCAGCGGGCGGGTGCCGGGCCGAAGCCGCCGGTGAGGGTGGTACGGCCGCCGTCGGGTGAGGTGAGGAGGGCGGTGTAGGTGTCGGCGGAGGCGTCGCGTACGCCTTCGGCGTGGTTGTACTGGGCGGCGAAGACGTGGGGGCCGGGCGGCAGGGAGCGGCCGGGCTTGAGCGTCCAGCGGTAGACGAGGGCGGTGGCGCGCTCGGTGACGGTCACGGTGAAGTCGTCGGCGGGGCGGGTCTGCCAGCGGCCGGTGGTCACGACGCCGGGGGTGCGGGCGACGCGGAGTTCGACGGTGAGGGCGGAGACGGGGGTGTCCGTCGTGAGGGCGAGGTCGCTCTGCGCCCACCAGCGGTTGCTGCCGGGGGCGATGGTGCCGGTGGCGCGGGCGGTCGGCCCGGGTGCGGGCAGGGTGGTGGCGGGCCCGGCCGGCCGGTCGCCGAGGGTGGTCGCGGCCAGGCCTCCGATGCCGACGACGCCGACGACGGCAGCGGTGACGGCGACGGTCACCGTCCAGCGGCGGCGGAGCCGGCCGCCGGGGGCCGGCAGGCGCTCGGGGGCGGGGGCGGCCTCGGCGAGGCCGCGTTCCACGCGGGCGAGGATGCGGGCGCGGTCGGGCCGGTGCGCGAGCGCCGCCTCCCTGAGCTCGCGGCGGAGCCGGGTCTCGTCCATCACTGCCTCCCCGCGGTGAGTTCGGTGGCGGCCCGGGGGCCGAGCAGCCGCTGGAGTTCGGCCATGCCCTTGGCGGTCTGGCTCTTGACCGTACCGACCGACACGCCGAGGGCGAGGGCGGTGTCGCGTTCGGAGAGGTCGAAGGCGTGCCGGAGGACGACGCAGGCGCGCTTGCGGAAGGGCAGGGCGCGCAGGGCCGTCCGCACGTCGACGACGGCGGGCACGTCGGGATCCTCGGTGTGTTCCGGCCGTCGGTCCCAGAAGGCGGCGATGCGGCGGCGTTCGCGTACGGTGCCCCGGATGCGGGTGCGGACGAGGTTGGCGACGACGCCGCGGGCGTAGGCGGCGGGGTGGTCGGCGGCGCGGACCCGGTCCCAGCGGTGCCACAGCGCGAGCATGGCGTCGGCGGCGAGGTCGTCGGCGGCGTCGGTCTCACCGGTCAGCAGGTGGGCGAGGCGCGCGAGTTCGGCGTAGTGGCGCTCGAAGAAGGCCCGGAACTCCGTCGCGCTGTCGTCGGTGTCAGCGTCCGTCACGGCCACGACGGTCCTCGGTGGGGAGGGCGGGTGCGGCGGGGCCGGTGCTGGCGCGCTCGGTGAGCCGGGGCGCGAGGAGCTCGGTGCCGCGCGGGGTCTGTCCGGCGAGGCGCTCGACGAGGCGTTCCACGGCCCGCCGCCCCATCTCCTGGGCGGGTACGGAGACGGCGGTGAGGGGCACGGAGGCGTGCACGGCGACCTGGTCGGGGCAGATCGCGACGACGGAGACGTCCTCGGGGACGGCGCGGCCCTGGTGGCGCAGGAGGGCGAGCAGGGGTTCGACGGCGGCCTCGTTCTGGACGACGAGGGCCGTGGTGGCGGGGCGTTCCTCGAAGACGCGGGTGACGGCGGCGGCGACGGCCGCGTAGGTGCCGTCGACGGGCCGGTGGAGCAGGCCGACGCCGTGGGCGGCCGCGGCGGCGCGCAGTCCGGTGAGGGTGCGGGCGGCGAAGCCCGTGCCGCGCTCGTAGACGGCGGGCGGTTCGCCGAGGACGGCGACGCCGGTGTGGCCGAGGGCGGCGAGGTGGTCGACGCAGCGGGCGCCGGCGGCCTCGAAGTCGAGGTCGACGCAGTCGAGTCCGGTGGCGTCGGCCTCCTCCGCGGTCCCGGCGGGGAGGCCGATGAGGACGGCGGGCCGTTCGGCGGCCTGGAGGCAGGGGATCCGCGGGTCGTCGAGGCCGACGTCCATGACGATCATGGCGTCGGCGACGGCGCTTCCCTCGACGCGGCGGACGGCCTCGGGGCCCTCCTCGCCGGTGAGCAGCAGGACGTCGTAGCCGTGGGCGCGGGCCGTGGTGGTGACGGCCATCGCGATCTCCATCATCACGGGCACGTAGAGGCCGGTGCGCAGCGGCATCATCAGGGCGAGGATGTCGGTGCGGCTGCTGGCGAGCGCGCGGGCGCCGGCGTGCGGCCGGTAGCCGAGGGTGTCGATGCTGTGCTGGATGCGCTCGCGGGTGGGGCCGGATATGGAGCGTTTGCCGCTGAGCACGTAGCTGACGGTGCTGGCCGAGACCCCGGCGTGGCGGGCGACATCGGCGAGGGTGACCACGTGCGCGCTCCTGGACGGTTCCCGGTGTTACGGGCGACCGCCCGACGATTCGGCTCCCGACCCTAAGCGGCGGCTCGACGAGCTGTCCAGGCGGGTCGCGAAGAGTCCAAGGGCCGGGTGGCCCGGCGGGGTTGTGCGGCGGCGGGGCGCGCGGCGGGACGGACACCGGACCGCAAGCGCTTTCCGCGCCCTCGCCCTCCTCTTCCCCTCCCCCCCTCTCCGACAGGAGGACCATGTCCGCCCCGCCCTTCCGCGCGCCCCCGTCGCCGCCCTGGTACGAGGACGTCTCCCCCGGGCGCGGCACGCTCCCGCCGCGTGCCTGGTACGCCCGGACCGAGGCGCTGGACGCCGCCGCCCATGACGGGGACCTCGTCGCGGGCGACACCCTCTGGTTGCACCTGGACCACGCCCAGCACGGCATCGGCTCCCAGTCCTGCGTCCCGGCGTCCTGCCCGCGTACCACCTCGACGCGGCCCCGGCGTCGTTCTCGCTCCTGTTCGTCCCACTCGGCCGACCTTCTCCCCGGCCCCCGGCGGGGCCCGGGGCTCAGGTCATGTCGACGTACGGCATACGGTAGCGCCGCCGTGGTCCACCACGGCGGCGACGATCACCGGCATCGCAGGCGCGGCTCCGACGGGGAACGCCCAGGCCCCAGGGGTGTCCTGTCGATCAGGCCGGGCTCGCGGGGCCTGGTCGGCAAGGCACCCCCTACCGGAACAACGGTGCCGGCAGGACGCCTTGGGCCCGCAGCTCGCCGGCGACGAGGGCCGCGTACTCCGTGGCGCCGCGCACGGACGTGTGGGTGTTGTCCCGCTTCTCGGCGGTCAGGTAGAGCGCCTTGGAGGCGTCGGGGCCCAGCTGCTCGACGCGCGCCTTCGTGAGGGCGGTGAGGTCGATCAGCGGGGTCCCCAGCGAGCCCGCGAGGGCGCGGATCTCGGCGGGATGGTCCACGCCGAGGCCGTTGACCAACAGGGCGGCGCCGTTGTCCAGGGAGCCGTCGGCGTTGAACCAGCGGCGGACGATCGGGGTGACGAGGACGGGTTCGCCGCCCCTGGCCCGGACCCGCTCGACGAGGGTGGTGAGGTTGGCGCGGTAGCCGGCCGCGTCCGTCTGCTTGTCGTTGTGGGCGAGCTGGATCAGGACGGGGTCGCCGGGCCGGATCGCCGCCTCGACCGTGTCGAACAGGGCGGGGTTCGCCAGGAAGCTGACGGTGCTCTCGCCGGAGTCGGCGTGGTTGGCGACGGCGACGCCCCGCCTCAGGTGGACGGGCAGCCGCTGTCCCCAGCCGGTGTACGGGTCCGCCGGCTGGTCGCAGACGGTCGAGTCACCGACGAGGAACAGGCGGCGGGCCGCCGGCGCCGGGGTGACCCGCAGCGCGGCGACACGCGGGGCCGCGCCGCCGAGGACCAGGTCGAGACCGGGGCTGCCGGCGGGCCCGGTGGGCTCGCCCTCCGGCTCCCGTACGTCGACGGTGAACGAGCGGCGGACGGTCTGCCCCGCCGCGGTGGCCGTCTCGGCGAGCAGGGCGCGCCGCGTCTCGCCGCCGACGGTGGTCGACCCGGCCGTCTCGCCGCCGAGGACGACGGTGACGTCGTACGTACCGGGAGCCACGTCGAAGTGGCAGGCGAGCGGTCCGGCGTCGCTGGGCGCGCAGTGGTCGAGGCCCTGCCCGTAGGGGCCGTCGGCGTGCGCGGCCGGTGTGGCGGCGAGCGTCCCGAGCAGGGTCGCCGCCGCGGCAAGGAGTGCGGTCTTCCTCATCGTGCGCCTCTCTGTCGTCACTGGGGTGGGTGGGTTCACCTGGGAAGGTGGTCGCCGACGAGGGCCAGGTTCTGGATGGCGGCGAGGCCGAACAGGGCCGTGGTGTTGGTGCTGATCCACAGGTGCTCGTAGCCGGGTTCGAGGGCGGCGGAGCCCTGGACGGGCGTCTTGTCCCAGACCATGGCCGCCGTGTACCCGTCGCTCTTGTCGAACTTGGCCCAGGCGCGCTGGGCGAGCTTGGCGTCGTTCAGCTGGGCCGCGGCGTAGGCGTCCTGGCGCGAGTGGCCCTGGAAGAGCAGGAGGGTGCCGAAGTTCTGGCCGTAGCGGGCGGCCTGCTCGGTCTTGCTCGCGTTGAAGTAGCGGCAGTAGTCGAGCCAGGCGCTCTTGAACGCGGGCATGTCCACGAGGTCGATGAGCTCGGCGCACATCTCGACCAGGCCGAACATGGCGGAGAGGTGCGACACGCCGACGACGGGCTGCTCGGCGATCGCGAAGCGGCCGGTGTCGAGGTCGTAGAGCCCGGTGCCCTGGACGAAGCCGTTGGGCTGGGCGGCGATGGTCTCCATCGTGGAACGCAGCCGCGCCTCCGCCTTGGCCGCCTTGGGACCGCCGCGCTCCCACTCGGTGAGCCAGGCGGCGGCGAGTCCGCTCCAGTCGGTGCCGAAGCCGACGGACAGCGCGTGGCGGTCGGGCGTGTAGGGCTCGGTGCGGATCTTGCGGATGGGATCGAGGACGAGGAAGGTCTCGTCGGAGTCGACCTGGTCGTGCATGAGGTCGCCGACGCGTTCGTCGGCGGTGAGGAAGTAGTACGGGCGCCGGTAGACGGCGGTCGAGATGCGCTGCTGCTTGGCACTGTCGGCGAAGTGCTGAACGCCGTGCCGGGTGCCGAGACCCGCCCACCGGCCCAGGTGGTAGACGTCGACCTCCCCGGTGTGACGGGTCATGGCCTCCGCGAAGCGGAAGATGTCGGCGCGCCCGGAGCGCAGGTAGGCGTACCAGAGCCACAGGTCCGGCGAGAGCTCGGAGTTGTCCCAGGCGTAGCCTCCGACGTCGTACCGCCACTGGTGCCGGTCCTCGTCGTAGGTGTGCATGATGTCGCCGTAGTCCCAGAAGCCGTACCAACGGCGCTGCTCCGCCTGGTCCTTGTAGTAGGTGAAGAGGAAGTCGAGGTGGTCCTCGATCCTGGCCTTGGCGGGGGTGGAGCGGTCGACGGGCGAGAAGAGCCCGCCGAACACCCGGGCACGGACCAGGTCCTCGGGGCTCGCGGCGAGCTGCGGCGGGGTGCGGACCGCCTCGGCCTGGGCGACGAGGGTCGCCGCGGCGGGGGTGGCGGCGTTGGCCCAGAACATCAGCTCGCTGGTGCGGGCGATGCCGTACGGAGTGCCGAAGCCCGGCTCGTGGTCCTCGTAGGTGATGTTGAGGCCTTCGAGCTGCTCGGCATACGTGTCCTGGCCCATGCCGTCGTGGTAGAAGCGCAGGTCCATGGGCTGCGCCTCCGGCGACCAGAGCCAGAGGGTGACCTCCGCCTCGTCGCCCGCGGCGCCCCGGATGTCGAGCTGCGCCGGATGCTTCTGCCAGAAGTCCCGCAGGCCGAAGGAGAGTCCGCCGGTCACGCCGCCGACATAGCCGAAGCCGCTCGCTCGCCGACCGCCGCCCGCCGGGATCCACCCGTGGCCGGACCTGGTGCGCTTGCGCAGGGAGAAGCCGTCGGCGGAGAGCTGCGCGAGCGTGTAGTCGCCCCAGGTCGGGACGTACTGCATGCGGGTCGTGACGCGCTGGTCCCAGGTCGCCGGGTCGGGCAGCTCCTCCCCCTTGACCTGGGCGGTACGGACCGCCGCGCCGGGGTCGCGGCGCAGGCCCGTCACGCCCTGCACGGCCTCGGTCAGGAAGCCCGCGCCCTCGCCGGCGATCCGGACGTGCCGGTCGTAGGCCGCGTCGCGCATCGGGACGGTGAAGCGGACGCCCAGACCGCGGATGAAGTCCTTGGTGTGGTCTCCGTCGTAGGTGACGGTGTGCACCATGCGGAAGGATTCCGAACCGGCGTAGAAGTAGAGCCGCACCGAGAACGGTAGCCAACTCCGGCTGCCCTTGCGGTGCTTGCCGTCGACGCGGACCACCGCCCGCACCGGACCGGACTGCTCCACGGTCGCACCCGAGATCTCGCCGTCGAACCGCTCCCACTTCGCGTTGCCCTGATCGCCGTCGTCGAGATCGCCCTGCCGGAGCAGCACCAGCCGCCCGTCGGTCGCGATCCTCACCCCGTCCCGGGTGACGGACTGCACGAGCTTCCCCCCGTCCTTCCCCACGACCACCCTGACGGTGCCGGTGTCGACCGTGATCCGACGGCCGGACCCGACCACCGACACGGTCCTCGCGGCCACCGCGGGAGTGCCGGGCGCGAGGCTGAACCGCTCGGCCCCCGCCGCCTCGGGCCCCACCGCGTGCGCGGTCCACTTCAGCGAACCGTCAGGCCAGCGCGCCGTCGTCCACGTCTGCACGGGGACGGAAGCACCGTCCGCGCCGGTCAGCGCGAAGACCTGGTCACCGGGATGGACCCCCTTCGGCCAGGCGACGCCGAACGTCGACCCCGCGGCCGCGCCGAGCCCACCCGGCTCCAGCCACGTCACGGTCGCCGGCCGTTCCCCCGACGGAACCTCCCCCGGCACCTCCGCCCGGGCGTCCCCACGCCCCAGCACCCAACTGAACTGCGCGGCTGCCCCGGCGACGGCCGCCGCCTTGAGAATCGAACGACGAGGAAGAGAAGACACGAGAACTCCATTCGATGACGCGCCTGCGGCGCGGCTACGGAAGTGAAAGGTGCTCGGGGGACGGGCCCGCGATGCCCACCACGCCCCAGCCATGTGGGCCTTCGCCCACCGGGCTGGCGCCCCCGCCATACGGCCCCACGCCCGCCTGGGCTGGCGCCCCCGCCGTGCGCCCCACGGCCGCCTGGGCTGGCGCCCCCGCCGTGCGGCCCCGCGCCCGTTGTCGTGCGGGCCGTCGCCCTCGCCCACTCGCCGTGTGGGCAATCGTCCCGCTGGGCGGGACGGGTGGGCACACGGGACGGCGCCCTCGGCGGCGCCTCCGCCCCTCGCGCCTGGACCCGCACCGAGTTGTGCACCGAGCACTGGGTGCGGGTTCGGGCGCGGAAGCCTGGGCCCGGCACGGGGCGCCGTCCGTTGTGCCCACCCGTTCCGCCCCAGCGGAACGATTGCCCACAACGGGGGTGGGCGGAGGCGCGGGGGTGGGCACCGCACCAGCGGAACGATTGCCCACAACGGGGGCGAGGGGGTTGCGGGTGGGCACCGCCCCAGCGGAACGAGGGCCACAACGCGCGGGACGCGGGGGGCCGACCCGGCGGAACGATCGCGCACGACGGGGTGGGCGCGGGGGTGGGCACCGCCCGGAGGGACGACGGCCCACGACGCAGGGGCGCGGGTGCAGCCCGGGGGTGGGCGCGGCACCGGCGGAACGGTGGCCCGCAACGGGGTCGGTGGGGCCGGCCCCGGCGGCACGGGGGCTCGCACAGGGCGCGGTCCACGAGGCGGGGGCGCGGAGGTCACGCGGCCGGGCGGTGTTCGGTCGCGAGGGTGGCGGCGACGAGGACGCCGAGGGCCGGCGCCGCCAGCGGGGCGGAGAACCAGGCGGACGCGGCGATCACCGCGAGGCCGCAGACGAGGAGGAGGGAGCCCGCCGGGTCGCGGAGGGTGCGGCGGGCGGCGGGGCCGAGGAGGGTCCGCCAGCGCAGGCCGGGGCGCCAGGCCGTGGCGGCGCGGAGGACGGCGACCGTCAGCCAGAGCGCCGCGAGGACGGCGAGGGCCCCGGTCGGGGGCCCGCCGGGCACGGGCAGCGCTCGTACGAGGGCGAGGTCGGCGCCCACCAGGGCGAGCGCGGCCGTGTAGCCGAGGCCCGTCGACCAGCCTCCGCCCCGGAGGGCGGCGCGCAGGTCGGCGGCGAAGTACCGCACGCCCGCCGGGTGGTCTCCGGTCGAGCGCCGCAGGTGTGCCGCGCCGGCGGCGAGCGCGGCGGGCAGCGTCACCAGCGGCAGTGCGGCGAGGGCGATCCACACGCCGGTGAGGAGGCACTCGGCGAAGACTCCGAAGCGGGCGAGGAGGTGGCCCCGCGGGCGGGCGCTCATCCCTTGAGTCCGGAGGTGGCCATGCCGTCGATGAGGTAGCGCTGGAAGGCGAGGAAGAAGGCGATCACCGGCAGCAGGGCCACGAGCGACATCGCGATCATGCCGCCGTAGTTGGCGACGCCGTCCTGGTCGACGAACATCTTCAGGCCGAGCGAGACCGTGTACTTCTCGGGTTCGTTGAGGTAGATCAGCGGGCCCATGAAGTCGTTCCAGGCGTTGATGAACGTGAAGATCGCGCTGGTGATGAGCGCGGGCCTGCACAGCGGCAGCACGATGGACCAGTAGGTCCGCAGGTGCCCGCAGCCGTCGAGGCGGGCCGCCTCGTCCAGCTCCTTCGGCAGCCCGCGCATGAACTGGAGCATCAGGAAGACGAAGAAGGCGTCCGTGGCGAGGTACTTGCCGAGCAGCAACGGCGTGTAGGTGTTGATCAGTTCGAGCTTCTGGAAGAGCACGTACTGCGGGATGAGCAGCACGTGGTACGGCAGGAGCAGGGTGCCGATCATCAGGGTGAAGAGCAGCCCGCGTCCGGCGAAGCCGATCTTGGCGAAGGCGTAGGCCGCCAGCGAGCTGGAGAGGACCACGCCGATCACCGAACCGACGGCGAGGAAGAGGGAGTTGCCGAAGAAGGTGGAGATGGGGATGTCTGCGATGCCGTCGGCGAGCCGCCGGTAGTTCTCGGTGACGGGGTGGGTGGGGAGGAGGTCCAGGCTGCCGACGATCTCGTCGTTCGGTTTGAAGGAGCCGCCGATCACCCACACCACCGGGTAGAGGATGACGGCGAGGACGGCGAGGGCGCCGAGGTGCCAGGCGAGGGATCCCGCCGTGCGCCGAGTCCTGTTCGGTGGGGTGGTCTCCGCTCCGGTCCCGGTGGCGGCACGTGTCGCGAGGCTCATCGGGCCCCTTCCTCGTAGTGCACCCAGCGGCGCTGGGACCAGAAAAGGACCGCCGTGACCAGCCCGACGGCGAGCAGCAGCATCCAGGCCATCGCCGACGCCAGGCCCATCCGGCTGTTCTCGAAGCCCTGGATGTAGAGGTAGCAGGTGTAGACGAGCGTGCCGTCGGCCGGCCCGCAGGCGTTGCCCTGGCTGCCGATGATGTAGGCGGAGCCGAAGATCTGGAAGGAGTGGATGGTCTCCAGGAGCACGTTGAAGAAGAGCACCGGGGAGATCATCGGCAGGGTGATGTGCCAGAACCGGCTCCACGGGCTCGCCCCGTCGACCTGCGCCGCCTCGTACAGCTCGCGCGGCACCTGCTTGAGCCCGGCGAGGAAGATGACCATCGGGGCGCCGAACTGCCAGACGGTCAGGGCGACCAGGGCGTAGATGATCCGGTCGGGGTCGCCGATCCAGCCTCCGGGGTCCAGGCCGAGGAGCTGCTGGCCGCGGTCGACGGCGGCGCCGTCGGAGAAGAGGGCACGCCAGACGATGGCGATCGAGACGCTGGCGCCGATGAGCGAGGGCGCGTAGAACGCGGCCCGGTAGAAGCCCTGGCCGCGCCTGCTCTGGTTGAGGAGCAGGGCGACGCCGAGGGCTGCGGCCAGTTTCAGCGGGGTGCCGATCAGCACGTACCAGCCGGTGACCTCGACCGAGGTGCGCCAGCGGGGGTCGCCGAACATCTCGGTGAAGTTGTCGAGGCCGATCCACTTCGGGGCGTCGAAGAGGTTGTAGTCGGTGAAGGCGAAGTAGAGCGAGGCGACCATGGGCCCCGCGGTGAGCAGGAGGAAGCCGGCGATCCAGGGGGACATGAAGAGGTAGCCGGCGAGGTTCTCGCGGCGGGCCCTGTTGGTGCGGGTGCGGCCGGGCGGGCGTCCGTCGCCGGCCGGGGGGCCCGCCGACGCGGTCTCCCCGGCGGGGCGGGTGACCGGCGTGGGGGTCGGTGCGGGGGTCACGGCGGTGTCCATCAGGAGGAGAGCGCCGTCTTGGCCTCGGCGAAGTACTGCTTCACCGCGTCCGCGACGGGCCGCTTGCCCAGGGACATCTCCTCGGCCAGCCGCAGGAACGCGGCCTCGCAGACGTCGGCGCCGGCCGGGTGCGGAGTGATCGGTTCCAGGACGCGGGACTCGACGAGCTGCTTCTCGTAGGCGGCGATCTGCTTGCCGACCTCGTCCGTGGGCACGTACGCCTGGAACTGGGCCTCGGTGGCCGGGACGCCGCGGTCGTAGCCCATGATCCTGCCGACTTCGGGGTCGTGGACCATGAAGTCGATGAACTGGGCTGCCTCCTTGGGGTGTTCGGTGCGCTTGGAGGCGCTGAGCATGAGGGAGCCGAGGTACTGGCCGGTCTTGCGGCCGTCCGTGGTGGGGATGGGGGCGAGGCCGTAGGTGCTCTTGCCCTCGGCGGTGTAGCGGACGGCGAAGTTGTCCCAGGTGAACTCGGATCCCGCGAGTTCGGCGGTGACCGCCGACTTGGGCTTGGCCTGGATGGTCTTCTTCGGGTCGGCGTAGACGCCGGACCTCACGCGCTCGTAGGCCTTGGTCCACCAGTCCGTGAGGTCCGCCTCGGTGAAGCCGAGGCCGGAGGTGGTGAAGAACGCCTTGCCCTGCTGGCGCAGGTAGAGGTCGTAGAGGTACATGATCCCGTACGGGCCGGCGTCGCCGGCCCTGCCCTGGCTCTGCTGGATCCTGGCGAGGGCGGCGTGGTACTCGTCCCAGGTCCAGCCGGGCTTCGGGGTGACGCCGGCCCTGGTGAAGACGGCCTGGTCGACGACGAGGGCCATCGAGTTGCTGCCGACGGGTACGCCGAGCAGCCTGCCGTCGACCTCGCCGAACTTCTCGAGGCCGGCCCGGAATCCGTCGAGGCGGAGGTTTCCCGCCTCGGCCTGCTCGCGCAGGTCGAGGAGGACGTTCTTCGCGTCGTACTTGCGCAGGAAGCCGATGGCGTTCTGGAAGACGTCCGGTGCGTTGCCGCCCGACGCCTGGGTGTTGAACTTCTTCCAGAAGTCGGCGTAGGGCTGGAAGTCGGTCTTGACCTTGATCTTCGGGAACTTCTTCTCGAAGAGGGCGATCGACTGGTTGATCCGCTTGGCCCGGTCGTCGGAGCCCCACCAGGTGTACCGGATGGTGACGGTGCCGTCTCCCGAGCCGGAGCCGGTGCCGCATCCCGCCGCGGTCAGGCCGAGAGCCGCAAGGGAGCTGCCGGCGACCTTCAGCAGGCTCCGACGGTCAACAGTGCCTTGAGTACGCACAGTTCGTCCTCCGCGCGTTATTAGAACGTTTCAGGAAAGCGCTTGCTGGGACAAAGTAGGGTGGGCGGCCAGCCACGTCAACGCCTCGGGCAGGATCTTTCGAAGCGCTTCGAAGCCGGCGTCGCGGGCCCCGTGATGAAAGGATTCAACAATGGGCCCGTCAGGCCAGCCGGATGACGTTCCACGACATGGGTTCGAGGACGGCCCGCAGCACCCCGTCCACCAGCTCCGCACCCGCCACGGGGTGCGGCACGACCCGCTCCGGCTCGTCCAGGGTGTTGCGGGCCTCGGGGTCCTCGTCGGCGAGCGCGCTGTGCTCGACGACCCGGCCCAGACCGAACCCCCGCAGGGTCACCTCCAGCGGCAGGGGCGCGTTCCGGCCACGGTTCACCGCGAACACCGTCACCCCGCCGTCCTCGCCGCGCACGGCCGTGGCATGCAGCAGCGGGACGTCCCCGTACCGCTCCGTGGGGTACGTCGGCGAGGCCACGCGCACGTCCAGGACGGTCCCGCGGCCGTGCCGGGAGGCCTGCGCGAAGGGGAAGAAGGTGGTCTGGCGCCAGGCGGGGCCGCCGGGCTCGGTCATGATCGGGGCGATCACGTTGACGAGCTGGGCGAGGCAGGCCACCGCGATCCGGTCCGCGTGCCGCAGCAGCGCGATCACCAGGGTGCCGAAGACGACGGCGTCGGTGACCGTGTACACGTCCTCCAGCAGGCGCGGGGCCTCCTGCCAGTCCTCGAAGGGATGGGGGTTGGGCCGCCGCTGGTACCAGACGTTCCACTCGTCGAAGGAGAGGGTCAGCCGCTTCGGCGACTTGAGCCGGGCGCCCACGTGGTCGCAGGTGGCGATCACCTCCTCGACGAACGCCTCCATGTGGACGGCGGAGGCCAGGAAGGAGTCGCGGTCCCCGTCGACCTCCTCGTAGTAGGCGTGCAGCGAGACGTGGTCGACCACCTCGTACGTCTCCGCCAGGACGGTGGCCTCCCAGGCGGCGAAGGTCGGCAGGTCCCGGGCGGAGCTGCCGCAGGCGACGAGTTCGAGTCCCGGGTCGATTCCACGCAGGGCGCGGGCGGTCTGCGCGGCCAGCCGGCCGTACTCCTCGGCGGTCTTCTGGCCGGTCTGCCAGGTGCCGTCCATCTCGTTGCCGAGGCACCAGAGCCGGATGCCGAACGGGTCCTTGTCGCCGTGCGCGATCCGGCGGTCGGAGAGTGCGGTGCCGCCGGGGTGGTTGGCGTACTCGACGAGGTCCATGGCCTCCGCGATGCCGCGGGTGCCGAGGTTCACCGCCATCATCGGCTCGGCCTGCGGGCCGAGTTTCCGCAGGAAGGCCATGAACTCGGCCAGGCCGAACCGGTTGCTCTCGGTGGAGCGCCAGGCGACGTCGAGCCGCCGGGGCCGCTCGTCGACCGGGCCGACGCCGTCCTCCCAGCGGTAGCCGGAGACGAAGTTTCCGCCGGGGTAGCGCACGGCGGTCACACCCAGCTCGCGGACCAGCTCCAGGACGTCCGCCCGCAGTCCGTCCTCGTCGGCGGCGGGATGGCCGGGCTCGTGGATGCCGGTGTAGACGCAGCGCCCGAGGTGCTCGACGAACGAGCCGTAGAGGCGCGGATCGACGGGGCCGACGGTGAAGTCGGGATCGAGGGTGAAACGAGCGGTGCGGGTGGTGCGTTCGGTCCGGGACACAGGGTTCCCTCTCGTTCGATGTGTTCGAAATTTCGACCAGCGGTCGTATGTCCGAACGCGAACGTAGGAGCGGGAGTCGGGCGTCGTCAATGGATCCCCGGACGGGCGCCGGGAACGGCCGAAGGCCGGGCGGACCCCGTGGAGGGGGCCGCCCGGCCTCGTCGTACGCGGAGCCCGCTCTCGCGGGGCGGGCTGTTATTCGAGCAGCTCCGCGTACGAGCCCATGGCCAGGGCGATGTCCGCCTGGGCCCAGAACCGGTGGTAGGTGAAGACGGGGGCGGCGCCGCCCGCCAGGTAGGCCTCGATCTTGGGCCAGGCCGGGTCGTCCTCGTAGAAGGAGCGGATCGAGGCGAAGGTGGACGAGGAGTTCACGGCGTCGCCGTTCGGCATGACGCCGGTCCAGCCGGTCGGCACGTAGACCGGGTCGTCGAAGCGGTTGTAGTCGGCGCGGGTCTCCGGGACGGCGATGCCCAGTGGGTCCTGGTGGTGGTTCCACATGCCGTCGAGGAGGGCCTTGGCGACGCGCTTGGCCTCGGCGTGGCCGGACTTGGCCGCGTAGTAGGTGAGGGTCTTGGCGTAGGCGGCGGCCACGCCGACGTCGTCGGTGTAGTCGGCGACGGTGACGTGCAGGCCCGCGTTGGCCCCGGGGTTCGCCGCGTTCCAGGTGTCGGGCGCGCCGGACCACTGGAGGGTGGAGGGGACGCGGTAGGTGCCGTCCGGGTTGATCGTGGTCTTGGACAGCGCCCAGGAGACCCACTTGTCGAGGACGGTCTTCGCCTCGGCGTCACCGGTCTGCTGGTAGTACTCCGCGACCCGCTCCATGGACCAGGCCTGGAAGCCGAACCACTGGTTGGACGCGGGGTCGTGGTAGACGGGCTTCTCGTCGTAGTACATGCCGTGGAAGGTGGGGGTGCCGGCCGGCGGGGTGGCGTAGCGGCCCTGCCAGCTGTTGGTGGCGCCGCCCGCGATGGCGCCCTCGTTCGACTGGAGCCAGCGGTAGAACTCCAGCTGCCGGTCGAGGCTGGTCGCCCAGTCCGCGGCGCCCGTCGCCGACTTGGGCTTCAGCGGGGCGTAGGTGCTGAGCGCGTAGGCGGCGAGCGGGTTCTGGTAGCCGCCGTGGGCGTGGCTGGAGCCGATCCGCCAGGACCAGCCGGCGGAGGTGTCGGTGGCGCCGCCCCAGGCGTAGTACCAGGACATCAGGTAGTGCGCGCTGTCCTTGCCGGTGCCTGCGGGGCAGGCGGTGGGGCCGACGCAGTCGCCGACCTTCTTGAAGTACTTGTCGAACATCGCGTACCGCAGGTAGTCGCCCATCTTGGCGGCCTTGCCGACGGTCGTGCTGACCTGTCCGCCCTTGCCCTGCTGCTTGGCCCAGAGGTCGGCCCAGTAGACGGCCTGGACGGCGCGGGCGTCGGCGTCGGGGGCGTTGGTGTACTTCCACTGTTTGGCGTACGAGGCGTCCCCGGTGAAGAGGTCCAGGTAGCCGTTCTTGCCGCCGTAGGCGAACCTGTCGCAGGTGGGGTGGGTGACGGTCTCCCAGACGGACTCCTGGGGGCCGCGCTGGAAGGTGTTGATGTACGAGGGGCCGGTCGCCGTCGGTCCGGCGGAGCACTTCCCGGGCTCGTTGCCGAAGCCGTAGACGTTGTCGACGTCCTGGATCCAGTGCATGCCGTAGATGTCGTCGGTGCCGTAGGCGCTCTTGAGTTCGGCGGCGATCGGGTCGGAGCCCGAGGTCACGCCGGAGTCGAGCTTCGCCGGGTACTGCGAGGGGAGGTCCCACTCGGGGGCGTACGTCGCCGGCTTGGAGGCGTTGTAGGAGGAGGAGGTGGGCTGGTCGGCGTGGGTGGGGATCATGAATTTCTCCATGGTGTCCCAGGCGCCGTTGAACTTGGTCCAGTCGCCGGTGATCTTGCCGTACATGGCCTGGAGCCAGATGAGGTAGCTGTACGCCTCCGAGGTCGTCTCGTGCCCGTGGTCGGGTGCCTCGACGATCAGGGTCTCGACGGAGTGGTACGGGATGCCCTCGGGTGAGAAGTAGCCGTTGGCCGGGTTGGTGATCTTCCCGTGCAGGTCGAGGAAGCGGGCGTCGTACGTGGAGTCCGCGGCCAGCTGGGCCACGGTGACCTCGGCCTTGGCGTGGCCGGGGGCGGTCGCGGCGAAGACGGCGGAGCCGGTGCCGGTGGCCGCGGCCGCGACGGTCACCTTCTGGGCGGTGTTCCAGTTCGCCGGGGTGAAGGTGAGGGTCGCCGGGGTCGCGGTGAGGTTGGTGTTGCCCGAGGTGCGGGCGACGCTCACCGTGACGTTCGCGGTCGGGGCGGTGGACAGCTTCAGGTCGAAGGTGCCCGTGGCGCCCTGGCGTACGCCGAGCTGGGTCGGGGAGGCGACCAGCGCGGGTCCCGCGGCGACGGTGATGCCGACGGGCGCCGACTCGGCGGAGGCGCCGAGGCTGTCGTAGGCCTTGGCGTAGAGGGAGTGGGCGCCGGTGGCGAGGCCGGTCGCGCTGTGGGTGAAGGGCGCGGTGGTGTCGGTGCCGAGGAGCGTGGTGTCGCTGTAGAACTCCACCTTGCTCACGGTGGCGCTGTCGGCCGCCGCGGCGGTGGCGGCGAGCGGCACCGCGTCGCCCGCGGTGTAGACGGCGCCCGCGGTGGGGCTGGTCAGGACGGCGACGGGCGGCTGGTGGGCCCCGGTGCAGGAGGTGCCGTTGACCGCGAAGGCGGTCGGGGCGGCGTTGGTCCCGCTGTAGGTGAACTGGGCGCCGGTGGTGGTGGCGGCGCCCGCGGCGAGGGTGCCGTTCCAGGACGCGTTGGTCACCGTGACGTTCTTGCCGGACTGGGACCAGACGCCGTTCCATCCGTTGGTGACCTTCTGGTCACCGGCGTAGGAGTACGTGAGGGTCCAGCCGTCGAGCGCGGTCGTCGCCCGGTTGGTCAGCGTGAGTTCGGCGGTGAAGCCGGAACCCCAGTCGTTCGTCTTGTAGTCGACGCTGCACTGGACGGCGGCGGCCTGGGCCGTGGTGGCGCCGACGGCCGTGAGGCCGAGGGGAAGCGAGAGCGCCGCGGCCAGCGCGGTCAGCTGCCGGCGTGGTCGGCGTACGGGTGGTCGTGGCATGCGGGTGGTTCTCCTCGCGGCTCGGAAGGATGGGGGTGCGAAGAGCGAGAAGGGCTTGCGGGGACAAGCCCTGAACCAGTGGGAGCGCTCCCACTGTGCAGTTGAGCCGCAACGGCGTCAAGGTGTGTGAAGAGTCGAAGGCGGATGACAGGGAAATTTACCCAACCCCTCTTTTGCTTGGCGGCAGTTGGCGCTACGGTCTGCCCGACCAGTGGGAGCGGTTCCATCCAGTCGGCACACCATCAGGGGTGTGCCCTCGCTGTGAGGACTCGCTCATGCGACATCCCCCACGTCTGTCCGCGCTGCTCGCAGGAGCGGCGCTCACGATGGCGAGCACCGCCTTCGCCGTCGTGGGTACGGCCTCCGGAGCAGCGGCCGCACCCGCCTGCACGGTGGAGTACTCGGTCGTCGGTCAGTGGGCCGGCGGCTACCAGGGTGCCGTCACCCTCACCAACAACAGCGCCGCGCTGAACGGTTGGAGCCTCGGCTTCGCTTTCCCGGCCGGCCAGGTCGTCAGTCAGGGCTGGGGCGGCAAATGGTCCCAGTCCGGGGCCTCCGTCACGGTCGTGAACGAGAGCTGGAACGCGGCGCTCGCCACGGGCGCGAAGGTCACGGGCGGTTTCATCGCCTCCTGGACCGGCACCAACACGGCCCCCACCGCGTTCACGCTCAACGGCACGCCCTGCGACACCGAAGGACCCACGCCCACCCCGACGCCGACCCCGTCGACGACGACACCCACACCGACCCCCACCGACCCGACCACACCCCCGACCTCCCCTCCCCCGACCCCCGCCTCCGGCGCGCCCGAACTCGGCGTGACCGGGAACAAGTTCACCGACCAGAACGGCGCGGTCCGCCGCCTCCTCGGCGTCAACCGCTCCGGCGGCGAGTTCATGTGCGTCCAGGGCTACGGCTTCTTCGACGGTCCCGTCGACGACGCCTCGGTCAAGGCCATCGCCGACTGGAAGGCCAACACGGTCCGCATTCCCCTCAACGAGGAGTGCTGGCTCGGCCTGGACAACATCAAGCCCGAGTACCGCGGCGCGAACTACGTCAACGCGGTCAAGGACCTGGTGGCCAAGGTGCTCGCCCACGGCATGACCCCCGTGGTCGAACTGCACTGGACCCACGGCCAGTACACCGGCAACTCGTCGGGCTGCGCCGGCGTGCACGCCTTCTGCCAGAAGCCGATGCCCGGCGCCCAGTACACCCCGGCGTTCTGGACCTCGGTGGCAAACACCTTCAAGAACGACCGGCGGGTCGTCTTCGACCTGTTCAACGAGCCCTATCCGGACCGGGCGACCTCCACCGCGGCACAGGCGTGGTCCTGCTGGCGCGACGGCGGCACCTGCCCCGGCATCGGCTACGAGGTCGCCGGCATGCAGGACCTGGTGGACGCGGTCCGCGCCACGGGAGCGAAGAACCTCGTCCTCGTCCCGGGCATCGCGTACTCCAACGACCTCAGCCAGTGGCTCACGTACGCCCCCACGGACCCGGCCGCCAATCTGGCCGCCGCCTGGCACGTCTACAACTTCAACACCTGTTCCGACGAGACGTGCTGGAACAACACCCTCGCCCCGGTAGCCGCCAAGGTTCCCCTCCTCGCGGGCGAGATCGGAGAGAACACCTGCGGACACGCGTTCATCGACCGCGTCATGAAGTGGTTCGACGACCGCGGCCTCTCGTACCTGGGCTGGACCTGGAACACCTGGAACTGCAACTCCGGTCCCGCGCTGATCACCTCGTACGACGGCACACCCACCGCATTCGGCATCGGGCTGCGCGACCACCTGCGCGACCTCACCCCCTGAAAGGAACCTCCCCCGCATGAGCCGCACCAGAAGCACCAGTCGCACCGCCCTCCTGGCGGCACTCGGCCTGATCACCGCCACCGGCGCCACCGCCACCGTCTTCGGCACCACCGCCGGCGCGGCCACCCCCGGCTGCAAGGTCGACTACCAGATCACCAACCAGTGGAACACCGGCTTCGGCGCCAACGTGACCGTCACCAACACCGGTGACCCGGTCGCCGCGTGGACCGTCGAGTGGACCTACGGCGGCAACCAGCAGGTCACCCAGGGCTGGAACGCCACCCTCACCCAGTCCGGGGCCAACGTCACCGCCAAGAACGTCTCCTACAACGGGACGCTGGCCACCGGCGGTTCCACCTCCTTCGGCTTCAACGGCTCCTACAGCGGAACCAACGCCGTACCGGCCACCTTCAAGCTGAACGGCGTCGTCTGCAACGGCGCCACCGAGCCGACGACGCCTCCCACCACGCCGCCGACCACCCCGCCCACCACTCCCCCGACCACGCCGCCGCCCGGGACCAAGGCCGACAACCCGTACGCCGGCGCCAAGGTGTACGTGAACCCGGAGTGGTCCGCCAAGGCCGCGGCCGAGCCCGGCGGCACCAAGGTCTCCAACCAGCCCACCGGCGTCTGGCTCGACCGGATCGCCGCCATCAACGGTTCGAGCACCTCGATGGGCCTGCGCGCCCACCTCGACAAGGCCCTGGAGCAGAAGGGCTCCGGCGAGCTCGTCGTCCAGCTCGTCATCTACAACCTGCCCGGCCGCGACTGTGCCGCGCTCGCCTCCAACGGCGAGCTGGGCCCGACCGAGATCAACCGCTACAAGACCGAGTACATCGACCCGATCGCCGCGATCCTCGCCGACTCCAAGTACGCGGGCCTGCGGATCGTCACCACGGTCGAGATCGACTCGCTGCCCAACCTCGTCACCAACGTCTCCGGGCGTCCGACGGCCACCGCCAACTGCGACGTCATGAAGGCCAACGGCAACTACATCACCGGCGTCGGCTACGCGCTCAAGAAGCTCGGCTCGATCGGCAACGTCTACAACTACATCGACGCCGGTCACCACGGCTGGCTGGGCTGGGACGACAACTTCGGCCCGTCCGCCGAGCTGTTCAAGCAGGCCGCCACGGCCGAGGGCTCCACGGTCTCCAACGTGCACGGCTTCATCGTCAACACCGCCAACTACAGCGCCCTGAAGGAGGACCACTTCACCATCAACGACAGCGTCAACGGCACCTCCGTGCGCCAGTCGAAGTGGGTCGACTGGAACCGCTACACCGACGAGCTGTCGTACGCCCAGGCGATGCGCGCCAAGCTGGTCTCGATCGGCTTCGAGAGCAACCTCGGCATGCTGATCGACACCTCCCGCAACGGCTGGGGCGGCACCGCCCGGCCCACCGGACCGGGAGCGCTGACCAGCGTCGACACCTACGTGAACGGCGGCCGCTACGACCGCCGCATCCACCTCGGCAACTGGTGCAACCAGTCCGGCGCGGGCCTCGGCGAGCGGCCCCAGGCGGCCCCCGCCGCGGGCATCGACGCCTACGTGTGGATGAAGCCCCCGGGCGAGTCCGACGGCGCCTCCGCGGAGATCCCGAACGACGAGGGCAAGGGCTTCGACCGGATGTGCGACCCGACGTACACGGGCAACGCCCGCAACGGGAACAGCATGTCGGGCGCGCTGCCGAACGCGCCGCTCTCCGGCAAGTGGTTCTCGGCGCAGTTCCAGGAGCTCCTGAAGAACGCCCACCCGGCGCTGTAACACCCACCGCACGGGCCCCGCGGCCGGCCGGACCCCGCAGGTCCGGCCGGCCCGGGAGCACGCACGCGAACGCCCCGCGGGACGGATCGTCCCGCGGGGCTCCGGCGTGCCCGCGCTCAGCAGGAGGAACGCTCGATCAGCTCGGTCGGCAGCACCGTCCTGCGTCGCTCCTCCGGCGTGGCCCCGTCCTGCTGGATCTCCTGGATGAGCATCCGCGCCATCGTGCGCCCCATCTCCTCGATGGGCTGCCGCACGCTCGTCAGCGGCGGGTCCATCAGGCGCGCCACCGGCGAGTCGTCGACGCCGACGAGGGCCACGTCCTCGGGCACCCGGCGGCCCGCCTCCCGCAGCACACCGCGCGCCCCGGCCGCCATCACGTCGGACGCGGCGAAGACGGCGTCCAGGTCGGGGCGCCGGTCGAGCAGCAGCCGCATGGCCCGCCGGCCGCCCGCCTCGGTGAAGTCGCCCGCGGAGACGAGTTCCTCGTCGGGCGCGAAGCCCGCCTCGGTGAGGCCGGCCCGGTAGCCGCCGAGCCGGGCGCGCGCCACGTACATGTCCAGCGGTCCGGTGACGGTCGCGATCCTGCTCCGGCCGCGCGCCACGAGGTGGGCGACGGCGGCCCGGCCCGCCCCGATGTTGTCGGAGTCCACGTACGGCACGGGTTCGGCCTCGGAGCGGCGTCCGTTCATGACGACCGGGAGACCCAGTTCCCGGATGCGCTCGGGCAGCGGGTCGTCGCCGTGCACGGAGGCGAGGAGCACCCCGTCGACGCGCTGGGCCGCGAGGTACTGCTCGAACCGCTGCCGCTCCTGCTCGCTGCGGACCAGGGTGAGCAGGAGCTGCTTGTCGGCCTCGGCGAGTTCGGCGCTGACGCCCCGGATGAGGTCGAGGAAGTAGGGCTCGGCGAAGAGGCGGGCCTCCGCCTCGGGGATGACGAGCGCGATCGCGTCCGTACGGCTGCCGGCCAGGGCGCGGGCGGCCTGGTTGGGTACGTAGCCGAGTTCGGCGACGGCTCTGGCGACGGCCGTCCTGGTCTGCTCGCTCACCCGCGGGGAGCCGTTGATGACCCGGGAGACCGTGCCCCGGCCGACCCCGGCCCGGGCCGCTACCTGCTCCAGGGTGGGTCTGCCGCTCTGCCGTCCGTTCACAACTCCCGAACTCCCCTCGTAGGACAACGCGCTGCTCACCACGGCCACGCAGGGATGGGAGCGCTCCCACACTAGTCCACGGCCGTCCCGGCGCGCCACGCGTCTGCGTTCAGGAGATGACGGCCGTGTTGCCGCAGGGCGGCGCGAATCCCCCGGAAAACCTTCCGGTAACGAATCCGCGTTCATGTCTTGACACTCGTACCCGCCAGGCAGCAACCTTCCGGCAACGACGTGGGAGCGCTCCCATCCGGGACGCACACAGCCTGCATCAGGCCCTGCAGGGCAGCCGCCGAGCCGCGATCCGCCGGCCGGGCCTCATGGCGCACAACGAGCACCACCTTGGACGAGGAGAGTGGAATGCGCACTTCCAGCAGCAGACGCGGACGCCGTGCGGCGATCGCGGCGGTCGCCGTCGTCGTGACCGGCACGACCCTGCTCACCGGTTGCGGCGGTGACGACGACGCCGGCGGCAAGGGCGGCACGAGCAACCAGGGCACCGAGAAGATCACCCTGCGGATCGGGACGTTCGGTTCCTTCGGCTACGACAACAAGACCGGCGCGAAGCTCTACGCCGAGTACGAGCGGCTCCACCCGAACATCAAGATCGAGGAGTCGAACGTCTCCGACGGTCAGAAGTACTGGGACACCCTCAAGCTGCGCCTCGCCCAGAACAGCGGCGTGGCCGACATCCAGGCCGTCGAGGTCGGCTACATCGCCGAGGCCACCGGCACCGCCATGGCGGGCAAGTGGGTCGACCTGGGCAAGGAGGGCGGCGCGAACACGGCCGACTTCCTCGACTGGAAGGTCAAGCAGGCGACCACCGCCGACGGCAAGGTCATCGCGCTCGGCACCGACATCGGCCCCATGGCCATCTGCTACAACAAGGACCTCTTCGCCAAGGCCAAGCTCCCCACCGCGCGTGAGGAGGTCGCCAAGCTGTGGGCCGGCGACTGGGCCAAGTTCATCGAGACCGGCGAGAAGTACAAGGCCGCCGCGCCCGCCGGCACCGCCTTCCACGACTCCGCGAGCGGCCTCTTCAACGCCGTCGTCTCCAGCGACCCGGTGCAGTACGCCAACACCAGCGGCGAACTCGACTGGGAGAACAGCCCCGGCGTGAAGAAGGCCTGGGACACCGCCGTCAAGGCGGCCCAGAGCGGCCTCACCGCCAAGCTCCGCCAGTTCGACGAGAAGGGCACCTGGAACGCGGCCTTCAAGAACTCGAAGTTCGCCACCGTCGCCTGCCCGAGCTGGATGACCGGCATCATCAAGGACCAGGCCGGCCCCGCCAACCAGGGCAAGTGGGACATCGCCGCACCGCCCGTCGCCGGCAACTGGGGCGGCTCCTTCCTCGCCGTGCCCAAGGCCGGCAAGCACACCAAGGAGGCCGCCGAACTCGCGGCCTGGCTGACCGCCCCCGAGCAGCACGCGAAGGTCTTCGCGGTCAACGGCAACATCCCCTCGTCCAAGGACACGCTCGCCTCCTCGACGGTCCAGGACGCCAAGCTGCCGTACTTCGGCGACACCCCGGTCGGCAAGATCTTCTCCAGCGCGGCGGCCGGCATCACCCCCGCCGTCATCAGCCGCTACGACGGCCAGGTGAAGACCTTCCTCACCGACAACGGCATCCTCGACATCGAGCAGCGCGGCACCGACCCGGCCAAGGCCTGGGAGAACGTCAAGAAGCTGGTCGACGACAAGATCGACCAGTAGCGGGGACCACGCGCCGGCCCGCCGCCGCCTGCCGGGCGGCGGGCCGGCACCGTCCGCACCACCGCACGCATCGACCTGGAAGGACGCCCCCGTGGCCACCTCCGTTCGGGCGAGGCCCGACGGCTCCCCGCCGCCCGCCGCACCGCCCTCCACCGGCCCCCGCGGCCACCGCTCCTCCGGGGGCGGCTGGCGCAGCACGCTGTACCGCTGGGACCTCAAGGCGATCCCGTACGTCTTCGTCGCCCCCTTCTTCCTCACCTTCGCGGCCTTCGGCCTCTTCCCGCTGCTCTACACCGGCTGGCTCTCGCTCAACCGGGTCGAGCTCGGCGGCGACCCGACGTGGAAGGGCCTGGAGAACTACACCGACCTCGCGACCAGCGAGTTCTTCTGGAACGCGCTCCTCAACACCTTCACCATCGGGGTGATATCGACCGTTCCGCAGCTGCTCATGGCGCTGGGTCTGGCGCACCTGCTCAACTACAAGCTGCGCGGCCGGGGCTTCTTCCGGGTCGCGATCCTCGCCCCGTACGCCACCTCGATCGCGGCGGCGACCCTGGTCTTCGCCCAGCTGTTCAACACCGACTACGGCATGATCAACGGCTTCCTGGGCTGGTTCGGCTTCGACCCGGTGAACTGGGAGTCGTCCAAGTGGCCGGCGCAGATCGCGATCTCGGTGATCGTCACCTGGCGCTGGACGGGCTACAACGCGCTGATCTACCTGGCCGCCATGCAGGCCGTGCCCCAGGACCTCTACGAGGCGGCCTCGCTGGACGGGGCGTCGCGCTGGCGCCAGTTCGTCAGCGTCACCATCCCCTCCATCCGGCCGACGATCCTCTTCACGATCATCGTCTCCACCATCGGCGCCACCCAGCTCTTCGGCGAGCCGATGCTCTTCGGCGGCAGCGTCGGCATCAGCGGCGGCAGCGGCAACCAGTTCCAGACGCTGAGCCTGCTGATGTACGAGAAGGGCTGGGTGACCGGCGCGCTGGGCCAGGCATCCGCGATCGCCTGGGTCATGCTCCTGCTCCTGCTCCTGCTCGGCGGCGTCCAGGCGCTCGTGTCCCGCTCCAACCGCAAGAAGCTGGGGGGCTGACCTCATGGCCCGCACACTCGACACCTCGCCCCTCGAGACCCCGGCACCGGCCCCGGCCCGCCCGCCGCGCCGGTTCGGCCCGTCGGCCGGGCGTCAGCACCACGCCGGTCCGCTGACGTACGTGCTGCTCGCCGTGGCCGCGTTCGTCTCGCTCTTCCCGCTGTACTGGAACGTGGTCGCCGCGTCCCACACGGGCGAGCGGGTCGTGGAAGCCCCGGCCCCGCTGCTGCCGGGCAACCGTCTCCTGGACAACCTGAGCTTCGCCTGGAACCAGGTCGACATGGGCGAGGCGCTGATCAACACCACGATCGTGGCGAGCCTGGTGGCCCTGTCCACCGTGCTGTTCTCCACGCTCGCCGGTTTCGCGTTCGCCAAACTGCCGTTCCGGGGCCGCGGGATGCTGCTCTCCCTCGTGGTCGCCACCATGACGATCCCGCCGCAGCTCAGCGTCATCCCGCTGTACCAGATCATCACGGACCTCGGCTGGTTCGACCAGCTCCAGTCGGTCGTCCTGCCCTCGCTGGTGGCGGCCTTCGGCGTCTTCTTCATGCGTCAGTTCCTCGTGGAGGCGCTGCCGATGGAGCTGGTGGAGGCGGCCCGGATGGACGGGGCGCACAGCCTGCGGGTCATCTGGCACGTGGTGTTCCCGATCGCCCGTCCGGCGATGGCGGTGCTCGGCATGCTCGTCTTCGTCCAGGCCTGGAACGACTTCTTCTGGCCGTTCATCGCCCTCACCCCGGACGGCAGCCCCACCCTTCAGGTGGCGCTCGCCGGGCTGGGCGCGGGCAACCACACCGTGGACCACGCCGTCGTGCTGACCGGCGCGCTGATATCCACCGTGCCGCTGCTGCTCGTCTTCGCCTTCCTGGGCAAGCACATCGTGGGCGGCATCACGGCGGGCGCCGTCAAGAGCTGACCGGCGCCGCCGGGCCCGTACCCCGAATTCCGCACGTAACCACCCCGTACCCGCGTTGGGAGCGCTCTCCTATGACCGCGTCCGAAACCCGGCCGCTCACCGCGACCCGTTCGTTCCCGCCCGACTTCCTCTGGGGCGCGGCCACCGCCGCGTACCAGATCGAGGGAGCGGCGGCGGAGGACGGCCGTACCCCGTCCATCTGGGACACCTTCTCGCACACCCCCGGCAAGGTCTTCGAGGGCCACACCGGTGACGTGGCCGTGGACCACTACCACCGGTTCCGCGAAGACGTCGGCATCATGTCCGAACTCGGGCTGAACGCCTATCGGTTCTCCGTCTCCTGGTCCCGGGTGCAGCCGACCGGGCGGGGGCCGGCCGTCCAGAAGGGCCTGGACTTCTACCGGGCGCTCGTCGACGAGCTGCTCGGCGCCGGGATCGAGCCGGCTCTGACGCTCTACCACTGGGACCTGCCGCAGGAGTTGGAGGACGCGGGCGGCTGGCCGGAGCGCGCGACCGCCGAGCGGTTCGCCGAGTACGCGGGGATCGTCGCCGACGCCCTCGGCGACCGCGTCCGGCGGTGGACCACGCTCAACGAGCCGTGGTGCAGCGCCTTCCTGGGGTACGGCTCCGGGGTCCACGCCCCGGGCCGCACCGACGCGGTGGCCTCGCTGCGCGCCGCCCACCACCTCAACCTCGGGCACGGCCTCGCCGTCCAGGCGCTGCGGGCCTCGCTGCCGGCGGACCGGCAGATCGCGGTCTCGCTCAACCTGCACGAGGTGCGGCCGCTGACCGGCTCCGCCGAGGACCTCGACGCGGTCCGCCGCATCGACGCCGTCGGCAACCGCGTCTGGCTCGGCCCGATGCTGGAGGGCGCCTATCCGGAGGACCTGCTCGCCGACACCGCGCAGCTGACGGACTGGTCCTTCGTCCGGGACGGCGACACCGCCACGGCGAAGCAGCCGCTGGACCTGCTCGCGATCAACTACTACACGCCGACGGTCGTCTCGCACGTCCCGGAGGGGGCGGAGAAGCCGCAGGACGACGGTCACGGCAACAGCGCGTACTCGCCGTGGCCGGGCGCGGACTCGGTGGCCTTCCACCGGGCGCCGGGCGAGCCGACGGCGATGGGCTGGGCGGTCGACCCCGGGGCCCTGTACGACCTGCTGACCCGGGTCTCCGCCGCGTACCCCGAACTCCCGTTGGTGATCAGCGAGAACGGGGCGGCGTACGAGGACGTCGTCGGCGAGGACGGCACGGTCCACGACCCGCAGCGCGCCGCCTATGTGCACGCGCACCTGGAGGCCGTGCACCGGGCGATGACCGACGGGGTGGACGTGCGCGGCTACTTCCTGTGGTCGCTGCTCGACAACTTCGAGTGGGCCTACGGCTACGCGAAGCGGTTCGGGGCGGTCCGGGTGGACTACGACACGCTGGAGCGCACGCCGAAGTCGAGCGCGCGGTGGTACGCGCGGGTGGCGCGCTCGGGTGAGCTGCTCGCGCCCGACGGCGACTGATCCGGCAGCGGGGAAGGGCCGTGCCGGTCGCCCGGCACGGCCCTTCCCCGTGGGGTGACCGCCGATCAGATGTCGACGACCCGGTAGCCGATGACGTAGACGCCGCCGGAGCCCTCGACGGTGCGCCACTGGGTCTCGGCGCCGACCTCGCTGCCGGTGACGAGCGTGGAGCCCAGCTTGTCGTCGCCGCCGAAGGTGTCCTTGTCCCAGAGGGTCAGGGTCCGGGCCTGCTCGCGGCCGAGGATGAGGGCCGCGTTGCCGTTGCCGTCGGCCATGGAGCGGACGTAGCCGGAGCCCATCGTCTGGTAGCTGATGCCGTTGCCCGGCCAGACCTTGACGGCGTTGCCGTTGGCGTCGGTGATCTTGAGGTAGGCCTCGTCGTGGTCGCCCTCGCTGTTCTGCTGGCAGTGCAGCTCGAAGAGCTCGATCTTCACGTAGTCGATCGGCTCGGCGTGCGCGGTGCCGGCGAAGGCGCCGACGGTGCCGAGTCCGAGCAGGGCGGTGGCGGCCAGTCGGACGGCTCGGTTCTTGCGCATGTGGTCCCCCCACACATCGGGTCACTCGTGTGACGTGTTTTCCGGTCCGCCCTCTTCGGCGGGGCCGGTGTGCCGTTTCCCCCCGGCACGACACTTACTGTGCCCGGCCGGACCGGTCCTGTTCTACGCGCGTTCCGCTGGACGGAACGGGCCCGCGAATCCGTGCTTCGCCGGGGGTCCTCAGGGCACGAGGGCGGTCGACGGGACCGGTCTTCGCTGTCCGCCCCGGGTGAGCGCACGGGTGATCGCGGCGCCGGCCTCGGCGACGGCCTGGGCGAGCGCGTCGAGCCGCCGGCCGGCCGGGACCATGCCGGCGAGGGCGGCGACGGTGCGTCCGTCCGGGGCGCGGACCGGCAGCGAGGCGCAGCACACCCCCTCCATCACGTCCTCGCGGTCCAGGACCGCCCCGCCCCTGAGGGGGCCGCGCAGGGCCTTTCCGGCGGCGGTGTCGAGGCGGAAGGCGATGCCGTCCCGCACCGGCAGCAGCGGCTCCAGGTCTCCCGGCGCCGAACTCACCGTGATGGCCATCTCCTCGCGCATCACGGCGAGGACCACGGTGGCGCCGGTGACGGCCCGGAGCCGCTGGAGCGGCAGCCGGGCGGCGGGCACCAGGCCGGGGTGCGGCTCCCAGGCCAGGCCGAGGCGGTAGAGCTGCGGGCCGACGCGGTAGCGGTTGCCCCTGCGTTCGACCGCGCCGACCCCGACCAGCTGGTCGAGCAGCCGGTGCACGCTGCCCTTGGGTACGCCGCAGGCGAGCGCCAGCTCGGTCACGCCGGCCTCGTCGCCGCTCCGGCGCAAGGCGTCGAGCAGCGCGAACGCCCCTTCGAGAACGCCGCGGCCGCGCTCGGCCGTCTGCCTCCGTGCGGTCTCCCGGCCGGTCCCGGTGGCCACCGCGCCACCTTCCGGCCCACGTCCCGTACCGGTGTCCATGAGTCTCCCCCGACTCTCACGCCCCAGCCGTGGTCCCCCGATGGCACGGCTCCGGGCCCGCCTCCCACCATGCCGCAGACCCGGACGAATCGGCGAGGGGCTTGCGCGGCGCGTCGTGTCGCCGGCGCTCCGGCGGCCGGGCGCGGACCGGACGCGCGATCTCGCGGGGAGTCCCCGCGGGCCTGCGCCGAGGCGGGGTGTCCGGCCGCGTAGGGTGTCCGCTCATGAGAGACGCCCATCCGTCCGCACCCCGGTCGCGGCGCCGCAGGAACGCCGCCCTCGCCACGACGGTGCTCGGCGTGGCCGCCGTCGCCACGGCGTTCGTGGTCGCCGCACCGCCGTCGCGGTCCGCGCCCCGCCCGGCGGTGCCCGCGGCGGACGACGCGAACGGCTCGGCTTCCTGGCTCCGCCGGGCGGGGGCGCCGCTGATCGTGATCGCCCACCGGGGCGCGCCGTCCGCGGCTCCCGAGAACACCCTGGTCTCGGACGAGGTGGCCCGCCGGGGCGGCGCGAAGTGGATCGAGAACGACGTCCAGCCGAGCAAGGACGGCGTGCCGTACATCCTCCACGACACGACCGTCGACCGGACGACCGACGGCACGGGCCGGGTCCGGTCCCTGACCGCCGCCCAGCTGGACGCGCTCGACGCCGGGTCCTGGTTCGCGCCCGCGTACGCCGGGGTGCGCGTCCCGACGCTCGCCGCCCAGCTGGCGGACCTGCGCGAGCGCGGCGGGAACCTCCTCCTGGAGATCAAGGGCGCGCACACCCGCGCCCAGGTCGCCCGCATCGTGCGGGACGTCCGCGAGCAGGACATGGGCGACCGGGTCTTCGTGCAGAGCTTCGACGTCCCGTCGCTGAAGCACGCGCACGAGCTCGCGCCCGAACTGCCGATCGGCCTGCTCCGCGTCCAGCTGGACGCGGACCCGGTCGCGCTGGCCGAGGAGCTGGACCTCTCCGCGTACAACGTCTCGGACACGGCGCTCGCCGCCCGCCCGGCGGTCGTCTCCGAGCTGCACGCGGCGGGCGTGGCGGTGAACGTCTGGACGGTCGACCGCCCGGCGCGCTGGAAGGAGCTCGACGCGCTCGGGGTGGACGGGATCATCACCAACCGCCCCACGGAGCTGGGCGGTTGGCTGTCGGCCCGGCAGGGCTGAGCCGTTACGGGGTGGCCTTGATGTCGTCCACGAAGGCCCGGACCATGACGGCGTGGGTGTAGACGACGGTGCCCGGCTTGATGAGGCCGCCCTCGCCGCCGTCGCCCTTCACCTGGACGGTGCGCTCCCCCAGGAAGGTGTACGTCCTGGGGTCGAAGATCCATTCGGTGCGCTGTCCGCCGACCTCGTCGAGCCGTGCGACCGCGACGCCCTTGCGGCCCGCGGCGTCGGTGGCGCTGTCGACCAGGACGACGCCGGGGATCTTCGCGGCGGCCTTGTAGAGCGCGGCCGTCAGCTGCGGGGACGGCCAGCTCTCGACGAGCAGGTCGCCGATGGTGGTGAAGGCCTCCTGGTCCTTGCCGTTGCCCTGCCCTTCCGTCTCCTTGTAGATCTTCCGCAGGAGTGCGTCGGGGTCGGTGGGGAGGCCGGCGAGGTAGTCGTGCGAGGGCGCGCCGAGGTGCGGCGTCGGGATGTCGCCCTGCTCGTCGCGGCCTTCGAGGGTGATCCCCTCGGGGCCGGTGGTGCCGGGCTCGATCAGCCAGCCCTTGAGGCCGTCGGGGGACCGCCAGGTCTGCCGGGTGTGCAGCGGCGTGCTGACGAGGCCGCTCTTGCCGTCGACGGTCTTCACGTACGTGTTCGCGGCCCGCGTCTCGATGTAGACGTACTGGCCGGCGCGGCCCTGCGGGGCGTCCGCCTCGGCGGCGGCGAGCGAGATCCGGTCGAGGAAGCCGGGTGCGCCGTGCGCGTCCGCGGTGCCGATCGAGGTGGTGAGGGCGGGGCCGGTGGCGCGGTCGGCGGGGCCGGTGGCGCCGCCGGGGGTGAGGACGAGGACGCCGACGGCGAGCGCGCCGGCGAGGGCGGTCGCGGCCGGGAGGAGGATCGCCTTGCGCAGGAAGGGGTTGCGCGCGGGGCGGGCGGCGGCGGCGAGGCGGTCGTCGTGGATCCGGTTCATCAGGCGCTCCTTGTGGAACTGGTGGCGGCCCGGAGGAAGGTCGTGCTCCTCGATCGCCGGGAGGTCTCCGTTCTCCTGCCGGTTCGCCGTTCGGGGCGGGTTCGGTTCGGGGTTCATCGGGTTCCCTCCTGCGCGGGCCGGACCGCGTTCACGCGATCACCTGTTGTCTGTCGGGGGCGGGGGGCGGGTTCCCGTTTCTCGCGGACGAGTTCCTTCTCCGCCGCGGTGCGGAGTTTGGTGCGGGCGCGGGAGAGCCGGGAGCGGACGGTCCCGACGGGGACGCCGAGGGCCTCGGCGGCCTCGGTGTAGGCGAGGCCCTCCCACAGGCAGAGCACGAGGACCTCGCGCTCGGTGCGGCGGAGCGTGCCGAGCGCCCGCAGGGTGGCCGCGATGCGGAGGCGGTCGTCGATCCGGCCGGCGACCTCGGAGGCGTGGTCGGGCACCGAGGCCCCGGACGGGCCGGCCGCGGCGTACGCGGCGGCGGCGGCCCGGTAACGGCGGTTGCCCCGGCAGTGGTTGCGGGCGACGTTGGTGGCGACGCCGAGCAGCCAGGGCCGTACGGAACCCCCTTCGGGGTCCACTTTTCCCCGGAGCCGCCAGGCTTCCATGAAGGTCGCCGCCATGACGTCCTCGGCGACCGACCAGTCGCCGGTGAGCCGGAAGGCGTGGTTGTAGACGCTCCGTGAGGAGGAGTCGAAGAGTTCGGCGAAGGCCGAGGGGTCTCCGTCCCGGATGCGCGCGCGCAGGTCGATGTTCACTTCTCTCGCCTGTCCGGCCCCGCGGGCCGGTTCCCGTGACCCCCGTCACATCAGGGGGTGAGCTCCTCCAGGAGCTCCGGGTTGACCACCCGGAGGATCGTCGTGATGTGCTCGGCGTCGGCCGCCGCCCACAACTCCCGTCGCGCCGCGCGGTACTTGGCGGCGAGCCGCTCCCGCTGCTCGGGCGGCAGCCCGGCGGCCCGGTCCGCGCGGCTGTTGTGCGCGTTGTCCGCGATCTTCACGAGCGTCGCCTCGGGGTCCTCCGTGATGCGGCGGATCTTCTCCTCGTACGCCGTCCCGGGCCGGTTCGTCACGGCGTCCACGAGGGCGACGACCCGCGCGGGAACTCCCGCCGCCAGAAGCCGCTCCACCGTCCACCCGGTGTCCTCCACGACGTCGTGCAGCAGTCCGGCCATGGCCAGGTGCGCCCCGAGCGGTTCCAGGCCCGCGGCCACCGCACGGACGTGCTCGACGTACGGCACTCCCACCTTGTCGGTCTGCCCGGCATGCGCCCGGGCCGCCAGTTCGTCCACTTCGGCGAGTGTCTTCATGCCCTCATCATCGCGGGCGGGCGCCGGCCGCCCGGCGGCTCCCCCGCGCCTCGCCGGGTTCAGCGCTTCGCGGCCGCGACCGGTTCCGGTTCGACCTCGCCCTCGCCCTCGGTGTCGAGGTGGGGCAAAGCCCGGTCCAGCCAGCGGGGGATCCACCAGGCACGGGCGCCGAGGAGCGTCATGACGGCGGGGACGAGGAGCAGGCGGACGACGGTGGCGTCGATGAGGACGCTGGCGGCGAGGCCGAGGCCGAGCATCTTGACGACGATGTTGTCGGAGACGACGAAGGCCGCGAAGACGCTGACCATGATGAGGGCGGCGCAGGTGATGACCCGGGCGGTGATCTCCAGGGCGTGGGCCACCGAGGCCTCGGGGTCCCCGGTGCGCAGCCAGGCCTCGCGGACGCGGGAGAGCAGGAAGATCTCGTAGTCCATGCTCAGTCCGAAGACGATGGCGAACATCATCATGGGGACGTAGCTCTCGATGGGCACCTTGCCGGAGACGCCGAGCGCGGGTCCTCCCCAGCCCCATTGGAAGACGGCGACGACCACGCCGTACGAGGCGGCGATGGAGAGCACGTTGAGCACGGCCGCCTTCACCGCCACCAGCAGACCTCGGAAGACGATCAGGATGACGAAGAAGGCCAGGCCCACGACGACGGCGATGATGAGGGGCAGCCGGCTGGAGACGATGTCGAGGAAGTCGACCTGGGCGGCGGTGGTGCCGGTGACGTAGGTCTGCGCGTCGGTGCCGGCGACCGCCTGCGGCAGGACGTCGTCGACGAGGTGGTCGGTCAGCTGGGTGGTCTTCTCGTCCTGCGGCGAGGCCACGGAGTACGCGGTGCCGATGAGGACGTCGCCGTCGGGGGTGGGCTGCAGCGGGGTGATGTAGGCGGCGTCCGGGACGCCGGTCAGCGACTGCTGGAGCTTGGTGGCGAGTGCGGCCCGGTCGGAGGAGGGCACGGCGGACTGGTCGACGACGACGGTCAGCGGCCCGTTCGCGCCCGGCCCGAAAGCGGTGGAGATCAGGTCGTACGCCCGGCGGTCCGTGAAGGACTTGGGGTCGGCGCCGTCGCCGATGTGGCCGAGCTGGATGAAGAGCAGGGGGAAGGCCAGGATCAGCAGGACGATGACGCCGCCGCCGAGGAACCACCAGGGGCGCTTCTGCACCCGCAGGGCGTACCGGTGCCAGGTGCCGTGCGCGGGGGCGCCGGGCTCGGCGTCGGTCTCGGCCACGGGCTTGCGGACGTGGTAGCGGTCGATGCGGCGGCCCACGAGTCCGAGCATGGCCGGGACCAGGGTGAGCGCGGCGAGGACGGCGGTGACCACGGTGAAGGCCGCGGCGAGGCCGAGTTTGCCGATGAAGGTGACGTCGGAGACCCACAGGCCGGAGAGGGCGATGATGACCGTGCAGCCGGAGACGAGGACGGCGCGGCCGCTGGTGGTGGTCGCGAGGCCGGCCGAGTCGGCGGGATCGTGGCCGTTCATGAGGTTCTGGCGGTGGCGGGTGATGAGGAACAGCGCGTAGTCGATGCCGACGCCGAGGCCGATCATGGTGGCGAGCGTGGGTGAGACCGTGCCGAAGGTGAAGGCGGCGGCGGCGAGGCCGAGCAGGGCGAGCCCGCAGAGCACGCCGAGGAGTGCGGTGACCAGGGGCATGACGGCGCCGATGACGCTGCCGAAGCCGATGAGGAGGACGAGGATCGCGACGGCGAAGCCGATCGCCTCGCTGGTGCGGTCGTCGGCCGCCGGACGGGCGAGCTCGCCGAGCGGGCCGCCGTACTCGACGGTGACGCCGGCGTCCCTCAGCGGTTGCACGGCCGTGTCGACGCCGTTCAGGTAGTCGCTGCCGAGGGTGGAGGGCGTCACGCTGAAGCGCATGGTGATGTACGCCGTCTTGCCGTCGGTGGAGAGCGGCCCGACGTTGGGGGTGCCGGCGGGGAGGGAGGGCGGGGTGGTCCCGGGCGGCGGCAGCGGGTTCTGGACGCTGAGGACGTCGGGGAGTTTCGCGAGGGCGGCGACGGCGTCGTTGACGGCCGTCGCCTCGTCGGTGAGCGGGCCGGAGGGCCGGTTCAGGACGACCTGGGCGCCGTAGCCACCGGCCGCGGGGTCGTGGGCCTGGAGGACGGCGAGGCCGTCCGCCGACTGCACGCCCGGGAGCGCGAAGTTGTCGGAGAACTGCCCGCCGACGGCCCGGTCGAGGACCTGGAGGCCCGCGACGGCCGCGAGCCACAGGGCGATGACGACGAGGAAACGGCGGGCGCACCAGTGTCCGAGTCGGTACAGGACGCCTTTGGGCGGTGCGGGCCGGCTGGTGGCCGGGCTTCCTGCGTTCATGGCGTGGCCGTGTTCGTAGAGGAGGTCCCCGAGCCGATCCGGTACCTACGTCGTGCGCGCTACTCCGTCCATTGTTCGCCTGCCGCGACGCTCCGGCATCTCGGCCGGACGGGCCGGGCGAGAAGGCGGGGCGGGCGGTCGGGGGCGCCTCAGGTGAGCAGGTGGTGGGTGTGGGAGGAGCGGCGTGCCGCGGCGAGGAGGGCGTGGATCCGGGGGCCGGCCTGGGCGATGTCGGTGACGGGGCCGGCGAACGGGAGCCGGACGTCCTGGTGGCCGGTGCGGTGTTCGAGGCGCAGGGTGAGGCCGTACCGGTCGAGGGCGAGGGGCAGGGCGCGGACGAGGTCGCGGTCGGGGCGGGGCCGGACGAGGCGCAGCAGCAGCGGGACGAGGGAGGCGTGGCCGTCGACGAGGTGGGTCAGCATGGCGGCCTCGCAGCCGGCCATCGGGTCGGGTTCGGTCTCCTGGAGTTCGTCGAGCCCGACGAAGGCGCGCCCGTCGGCGTCCTCGAGGACGGCCTGGCCGAACTCCATGCAGGTGCTCGTGGTCGCGTCGGAGGTGTACGGCGCGGACAGCACCCCCGTCAGGGTGACTCGGGCGCGCAGGCGTTGACGGACGGGGGTGGGGGCGATGTCGGTGAACTCCAGGCGGACGGGGATGCGGGCGGTGCGTCCGGCGGGGCAGTCCTCGGAGGGGTCGTGCAGGTGGATGTGGCCCATGGGTCCCGTACCGTCCAGGCGGTGCACCTCCTGGTGGTGTCCGTCGGTGACGACGTTCATCGAGTGGGCGGCGGAGAGGACGGACCGGACGCGCTCGGCGGGGGTCGGCCGGTCGGCGCGGGTACGGAGGGGACGCATGCAGATTCTCCCTGGACGGGTGACGGAGACACCTTGGCTCGTAACTTAGGTAAGCCTAACCTAACCCATGATCGCGAAGAGAAGAAGGTCACAGTCGTACGCTCTCCTGCTCCTTTGTCGATCTCACCTAGCATCCGAGCATGACGGTCCTGCCTGACGACGGCCTCTCTTTGGCGTCCGAATTCCCTGACGCGCCACACGAGCAGTGGCAAAACCTTGTGGCGGGTGTCCTGCGCAAGTCCGGCAAGGACGTCTCCGGCCCCGCGGCCGAGGACGCCCTGTCCACCGTCCTGGAGGACGGGATCGGAACCCGGCCGCTGTACACCGCGCACGACACCGCACCCGACCCCGGACTCCCCGGCTTCGCCCCCTTCGTACGCGGCGACCGCGCCGAGGGGAACACCGCCGGCGGCTGGGACGTGCGCCAGCGCCACGCGGCCGCCGACGCCGACGCGGTCCTCTCCGACCTGGAGAACGGCGTCACCTCCCTGTGGCTGCGCGTCGGCGGGACCGGCATCCCGGTCTCCTCCCTCGCCGCCGTCCTCAAGGACGTGTACCTCGACCTCGCACCCGTCGTCCTCGACGCCGGCGACGAGACGGCCGCCGCCGCCGACCGGCTCCTGAGCCTGTACGAGGAGCGGGGCGTCGCCCCCGAGGCAGCCCGCGGCAACCTCGGCGCGGACCCGCTCGGCTTCGAGGCCCGGACCGGTCGCCCGGCGTACGACCTGGCGTCCGTCGCCGGACTCGCCCGCCGCTGCGCCGACGCGTACCCGGGCCTGCGGGCCCTGACCGTGGACGCGCTGCCGTACCACGAGGCCGGCGGCTCGGCCGCGCAGGAACTCGGCTGCTCGCTCGCGACGGGCGTCGCCTACCTGCGCGGCCTCACCGAGGCCGGGCTGAGCGTCACGGAGGCCTGCGCCCAGCTGGAGTTCCGCTACGCGGCCACCGCCGACCAGTTCCTCACCATCGCCAAGCTCCGCGCCGCGCGCCGCCTCTGGGCCCGGGTCGCCGAGGCCTGCGGCGCGCCGGAGGCCGGGGCACAGCTCCAGCACGCCGTCACCTCGCCGGTGATGATGACCCGCCGCGACCCGTGGGTGAACATGCTCCGCACCACGGTGGCCACCCTCGCCGCCGGAGTGGGCGGCGCCGCCTCCGTGACCGTGCTCCCCTTCGACGAGGCGCTCGGCCTGCCGGACGCGTTCGCCCGGCGCATCGCCCGCAACACCTCCACCATCCTCATCGAGGAGTCCCACCTCGCCCGGGTGATCGACCCGGCGGGCGGCTCCTGGTACGTCGAGCGGCTCACCGACGAACTGGCCCAGGCCGCCTGGGAGTTCTTCCGGGGCATCGAGCAGGCCGGCGGCCAGGAGGCCGCGCTGCGCTCCGGCGCGATCGGGGAGCGGCTCGCGGAGACCTGGTCCGCCCGCAGCGCCAAGCTCGCCACCCGCCGCGAACCGATCACCGGCGTCAGCGAGTTCCCGCACCTCGACGAGAAGCCCGTCGACCGCGCCCCCGCGCCCGAGCAGCCGGCCGGCGGTCTCCCCCGGGTCAGGCGCGACGAGGCCTTCGAGGCGCTGCGGGCCCGCTCCGACGCCCACCTCGCCGCGACCGGTGCCCGGCCCCGCGTCTACCTGGCCGCGCTCGGCCCGGCGGCCGCCCACTCGGCCCGCCTCGCCTTCGCCGCCAACCTCTTCCTGACCGGCGGCATCGAGCCCGTCACCGAGGGCACGTTCGAGGAGAGCGGCGCCGTCGAGGCCTGCCTCTGCTCCAGCGACGCGCTCTACGAGGAGGCGGCCGAGACCACAGCGGCGGAGCTGCGGGCGGCCGGTGCCACCCACGTCCTCCTCGCCGGCCGCCCGGCGGGGTACGCCGGCGTCGACGCGTACGCCTTCGCCGGCTGTGACGCCGTCGCACTGCTCTCCACCACCCTTGACCGCATGGGAGTGTCCTGATGACCATCCCCGATTTCTCCGGGATCGAGCTCGGGGCACCGGCCGCCGACGGCGGACCCGACGCGTGGCGCGCCGCCGTCGAGAAGGCGGCGGGCGGTGACGACCTGCTCTGGGAGACCCCGGAGGGCATCTCCGTCAAGCCGCTGTACACCGGGCAGGACCTGGAAGGCCTGGACTTCCTCGGCACGTACCCGGGTGTCGCCCCGTACCTGCGGGGCCCGTACCCGACGATGTACGTCAACCAGCCCTGGACGATCCGCCAGTACGCCGGCTTCTCCACGGCCGAGGAGTCGAACGCCTTCTACCGGCGCAACCTCGCCGCCGGACAGAAGGGCCTGTCGGTCGCCTTCGACCTGCCGACCCACCGCGGTTACGACAGCGACCACCCGCGCGTCACCGGCGACGTCGGCATGGCGGGCGTCGCCATCGACTCCATCTACGACATGCGGCAGCTGTTCGACGGGATCCCGCTGGACCGCATGACCGTGTCGATGACGATGAACGGCGCCGTGCTGCCCGTCCTCGCGCTGTACATCGTGGCCGCCGAGGAGCAGGGCGTACCGCCCGAGAAGCTGGCCGGGACCATCCAGAACGACATCCTCAAGGAGTTCATGGTCCGCAACACGTACATCTACCCGCCCGGGCCCTCGATGCGGATCATCTCCGACATCTTCGCCTACACCTCGCAGCGGATGCCGCGCTACAACTCCATCTCCATCTCCGGGTACCACATCCAGGAGGCGGGCGCGACGGCCGACCTGGAACTGGCGTACACGCTCGCGGACGGCGTCGAGTACATCCGCGCGGGCCGCGAGGCCGGGCTCGACGTGGACGCGTTCGCACCGCGCCTGTCGTTCTTCTGGGCGATCGGCATGAACTTCTTCATGGAGATCGCCAAGCTCCGCGCGGCGCGGCTGCTCTGGGCCAAGCTGGTCAAGCAGTTCGACCCGAAGAACGCCAAATCGCTGTCCCTCCGCACCCATTCGCAGACCTCCGGCTGGTCGCTCACCGCCCAGGACGTGTTCAACAACGTCACCCGGACCTGCGTCGAGGCCATGGCGGCGACCCAGGGCCACACCCAGTCGCTGCACACCAACGCGCTCGACGAGGCACTCGCCCTGCCGACCGACTTCTCCGCCCGCATCGCCCGCAACACCCAGCTCCTCATCCAGCAGGAGTCGGGCACCTGCCGCACCATCGACCCGTGGGGCGGCAGTGCGTACGTCGAGAAGCTCACGTACGACCTCGCCCGCCGCGCCTGGAAGCACATCCAGGAGGTCGAGCAGGCCGGCGGCATGGCCAAGGCCATCGACGCCGGCATCCCCAAGCTGCGCGTGGAGGAGGCGGCGGCCCGTACCCAGGCCCGCATCGACTCGGGCCGGCAGCCGGTGATCGGCGTCAACAAGTACCGGGTGGAGACCGACGAGCAGATCGACGTGCTCAAGGTCGACAACTCCTCCGTGCGCGCCCAGCAGATCGCCAAGCTGCGCCGGCTGCGCGAGGAGCGCGACGAGCAGGCCTGCCAGGACGCGCTCGCCGCGCTCACCCGCGCCGCCGGCGGCGAGGGCAACCTCCTGGAGCTGGCGGTGGACGCCGCCCGCGCGATGGCCACGGTCGGCGAGATCTCGGACGCCCTGGAGAAGGTGTACGGACGTCACGCGGGCCAGATCCGTACGATCTCCGGTGTGTACCGCAACGAAGCCGGCGAGTCGCCGTCCGTGGACCGCACCCGAGCCCTCGTGGACGCCTTCGCCGAGGAGGAGGGGCGCCGCCCCCGCATCCTCGTCGCCAAGATGGGCCAGGACGGGCACGACCGCGGCCAGAAGGTCATCGCCACCGCCTTCGCCGACCTGGGCTTCGACGTGGACGTCGGCCCGCTGTTCCAGACCCCTGCCGAGGTGGCCCGCCAGGCCGTCGAGGCGGACGTGCACATCGTCGGGGTCTCGTCGCTCGCCGCGGGACACCTCACCCTGGTGCCGGCGCTCCGCGAGGAGCTGGCGGCCGAGGGGCGCGAGGACATCATGATCGTCGTCGGCGGGGTGATCCCGCCGCAGGACGTGGCGACGCTCCTGGAGATGGGCGCGGCCGCGGTGTTCCCGCCGGGGACGGTGATCCCGGACGCGGCCCACGACCTGGTCACCCGGCTCGCGGCCGACCTCGGGCACGCTCGGTGATCGGTCTCGACGCCTACGTGGCGGGTGTCCTCGGCGGGAAGCGGGCGCTGGTCGCCCGCGCGATCACCCTCGTCGAGTCCACCCGCCCCCAGCACCGGGCCCTCGCGCAGGAGCTGCTGACCGCGCTGCTGCCGCACGCCGGCAAGGCCGTGCGGATCGGCATCAGTGGAGTGCCCGGAGTCGGCAAGTCGACGTTCATCGACGCGTTCGGCACGATGCTGACCGGGCTCGGCCACCGGGTCGCGGTCCTCGCCGTCGACCCGTCGTCGACCCGGACGGGCGGCTCCATCCTGGGCGACAAGACCCGGATGGAGCGGCTCGCCGTCGACCCGGCGGCCTTCGTGCGGCCCTCCCCCAGCGCCGGAACGCTGGGCGGGGTCGCGCAGGCCACCCGCGAGTCGATGGTCGTGATGGAGGCCGCGGGCTACGACGTGGTGCTCGTGGAGACGGTGGGCGTCGGCCAGTCGGAGACCGCCGTGGCGAACATGGTCGACTCCTTCCTGCTGCTCACCCTGGCCCGTACCGGCGACCAGCTCCAGGGCATCAAGAAGGGCGTCCTCGAGCTGGCCGACGTGGTCGCGGTCAACAAGGCGGACGGCCCGCACGAACGCGACGCCCGCGCCGCCGCGCGCGAGCTGGCGGGGGCGCTCCGGCTGATGCACGGCGCCGAGACGTTCTGGGCGCCCCCGGTCCTCAGCTGCAGCGCACGCGAGTCCGCGGGGCTCGACGAGGTCTGGGACCGCCTGAAGCAGCACCGGGCCCTGCTGGACTCCACCGGCCGCCTCACCGCGAAGCGCCACGACCAGCAGGTCGACTGGACCTGGAGCATGGTCCGCGACGAGCTCCTCCGCCGCCTCCACGGCGACGCGGCGGTCCGGGAGCTCGCCCCGGCCCTGGAGCGCCAGGTCAGGGACGGCGAGCTGACGGCGACGCTGGCCGCCGAACGGATCCTGGCCGCCTTCGGCGAACGCCGGGACTGACCGGCCGCACGGACACGGACACGGACGCCTGAGGGGAACCTCCCCTCAGGCGTCCTTCCGCGTGCCCGGCGTACGGGACCGCCCCGTCAGGCGTCCCTCTCCATGCCCGGCGTACGGGACCGCCCCGTCAGGCCTCCCTCTCCGTGCCCGGCGTACGGGACCGCCCCGTCAGGCGTCCTTCTCCATGCTCGGGCGCAGGCGCGCGAGCAGGGCGTACAGGGTGGTGCTGTCGTCCGCGTCGAGGGTGTCCAGGGCGCCGTGGGTCGCCTGCATCTCCTCGCGGACGCGCCGGATGACGTCCCGGCCCTCGTCGGTCGCGACGACGTTCTTGACCCGGCGGTCGGTGGGGTCGGGCTCGCGGCGCACCAGGCCGCGGGCCTCCAGGCGGTCCACGATCCCGGTGACGTTGGACGCGTCGCACACCAGCAGGGTGGCGAGGGCGCGCATCGGGAGCGGGCCGCTCAGCTGCGCGAGGACCTTGGCCTGCGTGGACGTGAGGCCGTGGTGGGACGCGGCCGTGGCGAAGTCGCGCCACTGGGCCGTGCCGATGGCGGCGAGGAGTTCCAGGAGCTGGAGCTTGGTGGGCGTCTCGGGGGTGGTCGCGCTCATGTCTCGAGCGTACTGGCGATGCTTGACATTATCAATTGTTTACTTGACCTCCTCAACTATCGAGGTCTACCTTCGACGAATACTTGATGACATCAACGGTCTATGTCCTGAAGCACTGAGAAGGCCCCCACCCATGAGCAACGTGACTCCCCCGCCCGCCGGCGAACAGCGGCGCGAGACGCTCGTCGTCTTCGCGCTCAGCCTCGCCGCCATGGTCGTGTCGATGATGCAGACCCTGCCGGTCCCGATCCTCGGCCTCATCCGCAACGACCTCGGCACCACGACCGCCGGCGTGAGCTGGGTGACCACCGCCACCCTGCTCTCCGCCGCCGTCTTCACCCCTCTGCTCGGCCGCTTCGGCGACCAGCACGGCAAGAAGCCGACCCTGGTGGCCGTCCTCGGCATCATGGTCGTCGGCTCCGTCGTCGCCGCCCTGGCGACCTCGCTCCCCCTGCTGATCCTGGGCCGCGTCCTCCAGGGCGCCGCCACCGCGATCTTCCCGCTCGCGCTCTCCGTGCTCCGCGAGGAGGTCCGCCCGCAGAAGCTGCCCGGCGCGATGTCCCTCGTCAGCGGCACCCTGGCCTTCGGCAGCGGCCTCGCGCTCGTCGCGACCGGCCTGCTGACCTCGGGCTCCGACGCCGACTACCGCAGCGCCTTCTGGATGGCGACGGCCTTCGCCGTGCTCGCCCTGCTCGCGGTCGTCGCCCTCGTCCCGGCGACCCGCCACAAGGCCGGCGGCCGCACCGACTTCCTCGGCGCACTGACCCTCGGCGCCACCCTGCTGCTGCTCCTGCTGCCCATCTCGCAGGGTCACGAGTGGGGCTGGACCTCCGGCCGCACCCTCGGCAGCTTCGCCGGCGCCGCCGTCATGACCGTCGTCTGGGTCCTCACCGAGCTCAAGGTCCGCGAGCCCCTGGTCGACATGCGGATGTTCGTCCACCGTCCGGTCCTCATGGCCAACCTGGCCGGCGTCCTCGTCGGCTTCGGCATGTTCGCGAACTTCCTCGGCGTCTCCTACCTCGTCCAGATGCCCGAGGCCCTCACCGGCTACGGCTTCGACGCGTCCATCCTGCGCGCCTCCGTCGAGTTCCTGTTGCCGGGCGCCATCGTCTCGCTGCTCGCCTCCCCGGTCGGCGGCCGGCTCGTCCGCCACCGCGGTCCGCGCACCGCGCTGGGCCTGGCCGCCGGCCTCGGCGCCCTGGGCTTCGCCTGGCTCGCCCTCGACCACGGGCACATCGCCTCGGTGATCGGCGCCGGCGTGGTCGTCGGCGCGGCCGTCAGCTTCGGTTACGCGGCCATGCCCGCCGTCATCATGGCGAGCGTCCCGCACCACCAGAGCGGCATCGCCAACGGCATCAACTCCATCTCCCGCTCGACCGGCAGCGCGATCGGCAGCGCCGTCGTCACCACGATCCTGGCCTCGCAGACGCTGGAGCACCTGCCCGCCGGCGCCCCGGCCCTGCCCGCCGAGTCCGGGTTCACCCTCACCTTCTGGATCGGGGCCGCCGCCTTCGCGCTGGTCGCGGTGATCGCCCGGGTCGGTCTGCGCGGCGGCCACGCCCCCCGTACCGCCCCGGTGAGCACGCCCGCCCCCGTGCCGGAGAAGACCGAGGCGGCGGTCTGAACCCGCGCCGAAGGGGCCGGGTCCGTCGTGCGACGGGCCCGGCCCCTTCGGCGGACGGGGGTCAGACGCGGTCGGCCGCGATCAGGACGTACTGGAACGAGCCGTCCCTGTACGACTCGATGAACGCCTCCTCGATGCCGGTGACCAGCGACGACGTGGCACGCAGCTCCCAGTACGGGAGGGTGTCGGGGGTCAGGTCGATGACGGCCTGCGGCACGAGGCGGTTGTCCGCCATGGCCCGCAGGTACTCGCGGCGGGAGTGGATGTTGCACTCGAAGTGCGCGTTGATCTGGGAGACCCACTTCGACGGCTGGCCGTACTTGGGGTTCCAGCAGCCGGTGATGGTCACGTAGCGCCCCCCGACCTTCAGGAACCGGGAGTGCTCGGCGAAGAGGTCGTCCAGGTCGACGTACATGCTCGACTCGTTGTTCCACGAGGCGGCGATGCTGCCCTTCTCGAACGGCGTGTCGAGCATGTTGCACACCTGGGCGCGGACGTGGCCGTCGATGCCCAGCTCCTTCGCCCGTCGGTTGCCGAACTCGGCCTGCGTGGAGGAGAGGGTGACGCCCTCGACCTTGCAGCCGAAGCGCTGGTGGGCCATGACGCTCGAACCGCCGCGGCCGCAGCCCGCGTCGACCAGGGTGTCCCCGCCGCCGATCGGGCCGAGGTGGTCGAGCAGGACCTCGGCCTGCGCCGACTCGAGCCGGTGCAGCTCCGCGATCAGCTTCTTCTCGTACGCGCTGTCCTCGACGTCCCCGAGGGCGGCGTGGTCCACGGCACCGATGCCGTAGTGGTGGTGGTACAGCCCGTCCACGTCGCCCAGGCGCAGGTTCACGGGCCTGGCCTCGGCGTTCCAGTAACGGGCGATGTCTCCCTGGTACGGCGTCGCCGGGTGGGGGACGAACGCGGAGGTGCCGTTGACGGTGGGGAGCTCGGTGTTGGTCACAGAAGAATCCGTTCTTACCAGAAATCGGGCAGGCTGTATCGGTAGGTGTTGGTCTGGTGCCAGTAGTGGTTGCCGTCGACCCACACGGCCACGCCCCGCAGGAAGCGGAGCACGCTGGGGACGGGACAGGCGGCGGCCAGCTCGGCCGAGGCCGCCTCGAAGTCGCGCATGAGGTCGTTGTGGACCTCCACCGCCTTCAGATAGGCGTCCTTCTCCGAGAGGGACTCCCGGTCGGCGAGCACCACGGGCAGGTTCATGTGCCGGCCGGGGGCGGCGAGTTCCTTGGTGTACGAGTAGAGGTCGTTGACGATGGTGCTGGCGTTGCCGGCCAGCGCCAGGACCCGCTGCATGCCCGGCCGGGCATGCAGGTCGGCGGGCAGTTCGTAACCGCCGACCGTGTCGGTGATGGTGGGGCAGGGGCGGAAGTTGTTGAACTGCCGCATCACCAGGTACTCCCACACCTCCGGCACGTGGTCCGTCTGCGCCCAGGCCGCCTCGGCGAGGTAGCCCATGTGCAGCCGGGCCATGTCGTGCCGGAACCTGTCGGCCTGGGAGGGAGTCGCCTGCCGGACGAAGTAGTCCATGGCGGACCGGTAGGCGCGCCGGGGCGCGTCGGCGTGGAGCGACTCCGCCCAGCGCGGCTGGTACTCCCCCGTCGAGTGCAGCGGGTCGAGCGCCGTGTGCGCGAGGAGCAGCCGGCCGCCCAGGCCGATGGGCGAGCCTCCGTGGTCCTCGCAGTAGCAGTCGTCCACGGCGTTCTCGGCGACCATCAGGCGGGTGGCCAGCATGAGGTGCTCGACCGTCGGGGCGTCCGGGTGGCAGGCGACCATGTAGCGCCCGACGGAGAAGCCGTCGAACTCGCCCTCCCAGTCGTCGGGGAACAGCTGGACCTCGTCCACCGCCCAGGACTTGATGCGGAGGCTGACCTCGTCCACGCGGACGGGGTCGGGCTCCGGCACCGGGTGGTAGTAGAGGCCCGGGATGATCAGCGCGTCGGCGGGCGGTCCGGGGGGCGCCGGGGGTTCCGCGCGGGGGACCAGCGACAGGGCCGACGTGCCGAGGCCGGTGGGGCCGCCCAGGACCCGGCCCGGGCCGGGCCGGGGCAGGGTGACCGCAGCCGGGCCCCCGGACCCGGCGACGGGTGCGACCGCCGGTTCGGCGACGGCTTCTGCGACGGGCGCGGCCGCCGGGACCGCGGCGGGCGCCGCGGCGGGGACGGCCTGCGCTCCGGCGAGGCCGTGCGCCGCCGCGTCGGCGAGGACGCGGGCGGCGAACCCGGCCACGCCGGAGGGCGGGCTGGACTGCAGAGGGGAGGGCCCGGGGTCGGGCATCCGTGGCTCCTTGGAGAGGTGGGTGGGCCGTCCCGTGCTCCGGGCGCGCCGGCCCGGCCCGGACCGGTGGGAAGGGCGGAGAGGCTCCAGGGGGTGTCTTGTCGATCAGGCCGGATCAGGGAGCGGGGGTCCGGTGCACTGCACTCGCTTCGCTCGCTCCGTCTCGGCTCCCTGATCCCTCCACCGGATGCCGAGCGCGATCGCGAGGCGGAGGAGGGAGCCGACGCGGAGCGTCGGCGACCGACGACAGCGCGGCGAGCGTGCGTGCCGGGCCCCGCGGGCCCGCCGTGATCGGCAGGACACTCCCTAGTCGCGCCGACGCGCGATCTGCACGTTCTCCAGCACGCCGAGCGCGTTGGGCACCAGGACGGCAGCGGAGTAGTACGTGGTGACGAGGTACGACATGATCGCCTGCTCGCTGATGCCCATGAAGCGCACCGAGAGGCCCGGTTCGTACTCCTCGGGCAGGCCGGTCTGGCGGAGGCCGATGACGCCCTGGTTGTCCTCGCCGAGACGCATGGCGAGGATGGAGCTGGTGTTCTCCTTGCTGATGGGGATCTTGTTGCAGGGGAGGATCGGGACGCCGCGCCAGGCGGGGACCCGCTGGCCGTGGAGTTCGACCGTGTCCGGGTAGAGCCCGGCGGCGTTCCACTCGCGGCCGATCGCCGCGATCGTCCGGGGGTGGGCCAGGAAGAGCTTGGTGCTGCGGCGGCGGCAGAGCAGCTCGTCGAGGTCGTCCGGGGTGGGCGGTCCCGAGTGGGGCTGGATCCGCTGCTTGAAGTCGGCGTTGGCGAGGAGGCCGAACTCCGGGTTGTTGACGAGCTCGTGCTCCTGCCGCTCGCGCAGGGCCTCGATGGTGAGCCTGAGCTGCTCCTCCGTCTGGTTCATCGGCCCGTTGTAGAGGTCGGCGACCCGGGTGTGGACCTTGAGGACGGTCTGGGCGACGGAGAGTTCGTACTCGCGCGGCTTGAGCTCGTAGTCGACGAAGGCGCCGGGCAGGGCGACTTCGCCGGTGTGGCCGGCCGACATCGCGATCTCGGCCTCGCCGTGCTTGTTCTGGCGCTGCCGGGGCAGCGAGCCGAACGCCTCGATGTGCGCGTGGAGTCCGGGCGACTGGCCGACGACGGAGGCGAAGTCGGCGCGGGACAGGGTGAGCAGGGTGCCGGAGGTCTCGGCGATGGCGGTGCAGTCCCACCTGGCGTCGGCGTCCAGGAGGGCGTTCTCGCCGAACCGGTCGCCGTCGGCGAGCACGGAGACGGCCACCTCGTCGCCGTACTTGCCGACGGAGGTCTGGTTGATCCGGCCGTGGGCGATCATGTGGATCCGCTCGGCGGGGGTGCCGCGCTCGACCAGCACCTCGCCGGCGCGGAAGTCGCGCTGGACGCACCGGTCGGCGAGGGCGGCGAGCACCTGGTCGTCCTCGAAGCCGCGCAGCAGGGCGAGTTCGCCGAGCTCGCGGGGGATCACCCGGACCCGGCCGCCGTCCTGGACGAACTCGATGCGCCCGTCGCCGACGGTGTAGCTCAGTCGGCGGTTCACCCGGTAGGCGCCGCCCTTGGTCTCCACCCAGGGGAGCATCCGCAGCAGCCAGCGGGAGCTGATCTCCTGCATCTGCGGGGCGGACTTGGTGGTGGTGGCGAGGTTGCGGGCGGCCGCGGTGCTCAGGCTGGACCGCCGGGGCGGCTCCACCTGGACTTCCGGACCGGTCTCAACGGTCATGGGGGCGAGCTCTCCTTAACGCGTGGGTGCGGGCCGGCGTATGTGCGCCAACCGGCGGAAGAGAAGGGAAAGCGGGTCAATCTCTGGGAATTCGTCCAGATCCCGGGGAACAGTAACGGCCGGTAAGCCCGCCTCGCGCCAAGAGTCCGGAGGCATTACCTCGATGCAGTGATCTTGCTTCGTGCGTGGTTTATCCAGGCGACCAGCGGCATTCGAGCCAGCTGGCCGACCGCACCCCCCGGCGCACTTCGCGACCACCCGCACGGCCCCCGTGCCGTCGGACCGACCGGGGGCCCGCACGCGAAAGTCCTCGGAGCAGACGTACGGAGGTCCGTCCGGAGGGCGACGCGCGCGCGGGCGTCGAAGGCCTCATCGGACGGACGAGCCCGTTCCGGTGGTTTGGCCGAACTCCGCGTAGACCTGATAGGTGCCTGAGGCATGTAGTGGAGACGGCAACCACGTCCGAGCCACCGATGCGCGTCTGCGAGGCCCCCCATGCCGAAAGCCGTGACGTTCCCCCAGGACCGGACCTGCCCCTACCACCCGCCCGCCGCCTATCCCCGCGACCACGACGAGCGCCCGCTGTCGCGGGCGACCCTCTGGGACGGGCGGGCGGTGTGGTTCGTCACCGGGCACACCGCCGCGCGGACGCTCCTCGCCGACCGGCGGCTGTCCACCGACTCCACCCGCGACGACTTCCCGCTGCCCACCGAGCGGGCCGCGGCCCTGCGCCGGCGCCGCCGCGCCGCACTGCTCGGCTGGGACGACCCCGAGCACAACGCCCAGCGCAGGATGCTGATCCCGAGCTTCACCCTCAAACGCGCCGAGGGCCTGCGGCCCCGCATCCAGGAGACCGTGGACCGGCTCCTGGACACGGTGGAGGCCCAGGGCCCACCGGCCGAGCTGGTCGGCGCGTTCGCGCTGCCGGTGCCCTCGATCGTCATCTGCGACCTGCTGGGCGTGCCGTACGCCGACCACGACTTCTTCGAGGAGCAGTCGCGGCGGCTGCTGCGCGGCCCGACCGGCGAGGACACCGAGGAGGCGCTCGCCCGGCTCGAGGGCTACCTCGGCGACCTGATCGACCGCAAGCGACACGATCCGGGCGACGGCGTCCTGGACGAGCTGGTGGCCCGGGGCGCGGCCCAGGACGGCCCCGGACGGCAGGAACTGGTGGAACTGGCCACGATCCTGCTGGTCGCGGGCCACGAGACCACGGCCAACATGATCTCCCTCGGCACGTACACCCTGCTCCGCCACCCCGAGCGGCTCGCCGAACTCCGGGCGGACCCGGGGCTCGTGCCCGCCGCGGTCGAGGAGCTCCTCCGGTTCCTGTCGATCGCCGACGGGCTCCTCCGGGTCGCGCGGGAGGACATCGAGGTCGCCGGGACGGTCATCCGGGCGGGCGAGGGCGTGGTCTTCCCGACCTCCGTCATCAACCGGGACGCCGCCGCCTACCCCGATCCGGACACCCTCGACTGGGCCCGCCCGGCCCGCCATCACGTCGCGTTCGGTTTCGGCGTCCACCAGTGCCTCGGGCAGAACCTCGCCCGCGCCGAGCTGGAGATCGCCCTCGGGACCCTGCTGCGGCGGCTGCCGGGGCTGCGGCTCGCGGTGCCCGCCGACGAGGTCCCGTTCAAGCCGGGCGACACGATCCAGGGGATGCTCGAACTCCCCGTCACCTGGTGAGAGGAGCACCGCGATGCGTGTCTCGATCGACCACGACGTCTGCATCGGCGCCGGGCAGTGTGCCCTGACCGCGCCGGACGTCTTCACGCAGGACGACGACGGGTTCGGCACGGTGCTGCCGGGCCGGGAGGACGGGGGCGGGGCGCTGGTCCGGGTGGCCGCACGCGCCTGCCCCGTGCAGGCCGTCGCGGTCCGGGAGACCGCCGACGAGGCCGGGGCCTGAACGCCGGACCGGCACCGTGCCCTGGGGGGCGCGGCGCCGGTCCGGCGGAGGTCGTCCTGGGGACGGACGGTCAGGCGGAGACCTCGGGGAGCAGCCCGGTGGCCGGTGCGGCCAGGTCGGTGAGCTGGTGGATCTGGTGCAGGTCGTTGAGCCGGTTGAGGCCGCCCAGCTGTCCGGAGATGCCGGGGAACCGGTCGCGGGACTCCTCGGGGATGCCGGTCGTGGTGAGGGCGTCGAGCTCGGTGACCGGGTTGATCGGCGGGCCGAGCGGGCCGGTGGCGGCGGCGGCGGTGGTCGCCGCCCCGCCGAGGGCCGAGAAGGCGGCGGCGACGGCCAGGACGGAGGAAATGCGTCGGGTTGAGATCACACCCACACAACGGGCCGGCGCGCGCGTGGACACGGTCCGGCCGCTGTCGGAGCATCCGAACGGGGGTCCCGCGGAAGGGAGCGGGGCCTACGGGAAGGAGCGGGGCCCGCGGAAGGAAGAGGGGTCACACGCGAAACCCCGGCCGCGTGGACCGGGGTGCCGTGTAGGGGGGCGAGGAAGGCGAAGAGGCTATTCAGGGAGTGTGAGAAGGAAGCCCCTTCATGGCCTCGCCCGGGACGACCGTAGCAGTCAGGACGGGATCAGGTCGCGCAGATTTTCCGGCGTGAGGACGCGCGAGCCCGCCGGGAGCCCCTCGGGGCGTTCCAGGCCGATGTACGTGACGGGGCCCTCCGGTGCGGTGCCGCTGTCCCAGGGAGTCGCGGTCCCACCGTCCCACAGCCGTGTCGTCGCGGCGGTGTCCGCCATGAGCGCGACGAGGTGGCGGACCGTCAGCGGGGTGCGGGCGAGCAGGCCACGGAGCAGTACGGAGACCGACACGCGGTTCTCCTCGACGCGGTTGGCCGACGGGGCGCCCCGCAGGTAGAGGTGCAGCCAGTGTGCGTGCCAGCGGCCGTCGTCGTCGCGCCGGAAGGCGAGCGGCAGCGCGACCCGGCCGGGCCCGCGCAGGTCCGACTTCATGCGGACGGTACGGGGTTCGAACGGGCGGCCCCGCTGTTCGGCGTCGCGCAGCATGTAGCCGAAGAAGGACTCCTCCACCTGTTCGAAGTCCTCACCGGAGTAGATGTTCACCTGGGGGACGACGAACGTGCCGCGCACGGCCCCGAGCCGCAGGTCGATGAACTCGGAGGCGCCGTCGGCGGCGTCGGTGATGTCCCCGGAGTGCGCGCCTTCGAGGGCGGTGAGTTCGGTGTACGACAGCCAGGTGACGGTCGCGTAGTCGGCGTCCAGGACGAGGGCCGACAGGTCGTAGTCGGTGCTGCGGCGGGTCTGCTTCCAGTACGTGAAGAAGCGCAGCAGGTCGCCTTCCACGGACGAGACGGAGCCGCGCGGCAGGACGCCCAGGCCCGCGGCGGTCGCCCGGCCGCTGAGCGGGAGGGCGACGTCGAGGACGGCCGGGTCGACGACGAGGTGGCCGGGGGCCGGCAGCCGGCGGCGGGTCTCGGCGTCCAGAAGGGCGGTGAGGCGCTCGCGTACGTCCTCGGGCAGCGGCGGCCGGGTCTCGGCGCGGACCCAGGCGCCCCCCGTCCTGTTGACGAACACCCGCTGTCCGCCGTCCGCGTCCGTCCGGTTCCGGACGTGCTCGCGGAGGGCGAGGACGACGCGGCCGGCGACCCGTGGTGCGACCCGTTCGGCGGCGGCCAGGACGGCGTCCCGCGCCTCGGGCGTGTCCGCCGTGCGCAGCAGGCGGTCGAGGGCGCGGAACAGCCGGCCCGGGGCGGCGGTCAGGAGCTCCGCGGCGCCGGTGACGTCGTCGCGGCCGAGGCGTTCCTCGACGTGGCTGTCGAAGGACCGGGCACGCCGCTCGCCGCGGGCGACGGCGAAGACCTCGGCGGCGTGCGGCCACCGCGGGTACTCGTGCGGGTGCAGCCGCTCGCCGAGGCGCTTCCACCGTTCGCGGTGCGCCGTGACGTCGGCGAGCTTGTCGGGAGCGGCGGCGACGACGGCGTCGAGGCAGGCGAGCAGGGCGCGGCGGACCGGGCGGGACAGCGCGCGGAACCGGGTGGGCTCCCGCAGGGCGACGTCTCCGTCCGAGAGCGCGCAGGCGAGGCGCAGGACGTCGGTGACGGTGTCGACGAGGAGGTCGGCGCCCAGCGCGAGCCGGACCCGGTTGACGACGGCACGGCTCTCGCGGACCGGGATCGTCTCGGGCTGGGGCCCGTCCGCGCAGTGCTCGGCGAGCACCGCGAGGTCCTTCAGGTCATCCTCGCCGAGCGGTGTCACGCTGCCGGCGAGGGCCAGGTAGAGGGCCGAGGCCTCGCCGGCGAGGCCTCGGCCGGGGTGCAGGACGGTCACGCGGTCGCCGGCGGCGGCGATCAGCTCGTCGTGCGCGGCCAGCATCTCGTCGTAGGTGTGGCGGTAGTCGCCGTAGGCGGGGAGGGTGAGCAGGTCGAGGACGCCGCTGCTCAGCTGCTCCCCCGTGGCGGCCCGGGACTTCTCGTCGGCGAGCGCCTCGGCGACGCAGGACATCCAGAAGTCGAAGGTGTCTGGCACGTTGGCGGGGAAGTCCACGAAGTAGACGTTGTGCCGCACGTGGTCGCCGACGATCTCCCGGACGGTGGCCAGGGTCCGGCCGGCGATCGCGACGACCGTCTCCGGCGCGCGCCCGGAGAGTTCGGCGAGGAGCTCGGCCGAGAGCTTGAACCCCACGGACATCAGCGCCGCGTCGAACCGGCGCGCCGCGCCGGCTCCGTCTCCGGCGGCGCCGGCCGGTACGGGGAGACGGAGGGTGTGCCGGACGACCAGACGTTCGAGAGCGTGGACCATGCCGGCATGCTGCCAGCCGCGCGCGGAGCCTCGCACGCGGATTTCCTTCCGGGGCACAGGCCGTACGCGGAGCCTCGCACGCGGATTTCCTTCCGGGGCACAGGCCGTACGCGGAGCCGCGCGCGAGACGGCACGGGAAACCGGGCGCGCCCCGGCGCCCTCGCCCTCCGTGTCGCCGCCCCCGCGTACGTCGGAGACGACGCCCGGCGGTTCAGGACGCGGGCGTGCGGGCGCCGGGGAGGCCGGAGTCGATGATGTGCTCGGCCAGTGCGCGGGCCGCGGGCGCGGGCCTGATGTCGGGGCGGGTCGCTCCCGCCGCGAGGAGGCCGTCGACGAGGAGCAGGAACTGGTCGGCGGCGAAGCCCGGCTGTGCGTGGCCGAGGGCGACGAGCTCGTCGGCGATGAGGCCGTGCACGGTGCGCCGGTAGGCGCGGGTGACGTCGTGCGCGGGGTGGGCCGGGTCCGTCAGGGCGAAGTCCGCGGCGAGGTAGCGGCAGCCGTGGAAGTCGGGGGCGGAGGCGATCACGCCGAGGCGGTCGACGACGGCGAGGAGCCGGGCGCGGGGCTCGTCGCCCGCGGCGGCCATCGTCGTGCGGTACTGCTCCTCGTCCTCGGCCGTGCTGCGCCGGAGCGCTTCGGCGATCAGTCCGTCCTTGCCGCCGAAGTGCTCGTACAGCGAACGGCGGGCGACGTTGGCCGACTTGAGCAGCGCGTCCACGCCGACGCCGACGCCCTGGGTGTACGTGAGCTCCTGGGCGGCGCGCAGCAGCCGTTCACGGGGGCCCGGCTTCGCGGTGGTGGTCATGGGTCGAGTGTGCCACCCCTTGACGCGGTAGATCAACCGGTCTATCTATGGAGTCGGGAGACCGACCGGTCTATCTCTTCGGGGCCTTCACGGTCCCGCCGGGTCCTTCCCGAAGGAGGAGTCATGTCCGTACGCGGCACCGCCGAGGTCATCGACCTGTTCAACCGCGCGTTCACCGAGCACGAGGGCGGCTTCCTGGCCGGCCTGATCGCCGACGACTGCGTCATGGAGAGCGTCCGCCCCGCCCCGGTGGGCGAACGGGTCGTGGGCCGCGAGGCCTGTACGGCCTGGTGGACCGCGCTCGCCGAGGACCGCGCGGTGCGGTTCACGCCCCGGGAGGTGATCGTCGCGGGCGACCGCGCCACCGTCCTGTGGACCTACCGCTTCGGCGAGGGTGCCGACGAGTGGGTCCACGGCGTCAACGTCATGCGCGTCACCGACGGCCGGATCGCCGAGGCCCTCGGTTTCAGCAAGACCGCCGGCGAGGTCCCGCTGACCACCGGAACCGCGGACTAGACGAGTAAGTCCGAAGTTGGTCAGTGGTCGTAGGCGGTAAGTGACCTGGTCAGCGGTGTTCCGTTGGTCCGGTTGTGCCAGATGACTG